>JAAYXG010000299.1 GCA_012516015.1 Lysobacteraceae bacterium
CCTGTCCTCTAGGACAGCGGCTCGCGGATCGGAAGAAGCCGCGCGGCCATTGCCGCGGTCCCACCGTCACCATCGGGTGGATTGGGTTAGAGTCCGCACGGGAAGTTCGTCTTGCCGCCCTCCGTCGGAGGATGTGAGTCACGCGGTAGGATTGGGGTCACAGTCCGATCTAACCGCTAACCGAAAATCGCAAACCGCTTCATGGCCTCCGCGACCGATCTGACCGATCTCGACCTTCATCTCTTCGGCGAAGGCAATCATCATCACATCTATCAGAAGCTCGGCGCGCATGTGGTCACCGTCGAGGGCGTGCGGGGGACGCGCTTTGCCGTGTGGGCACCGAATGCGAAGCGCGTCAGCGTCGTGGGCGATTTCAACGCTTGGGACGGCACGCGCAACGTGATGGAGCCGCGCGGCTCGTCCGGCATCTGGATCACGTTCGTTCCGGAGGTCGGCCCCGGCGCTCTCTATAAATTCGAGATCCTCACGCAGCACGATCATTTGCTCCTGAAGTCGGATCCGTACGGGTTCCAGATGCAGCTGCGCCCGGACAATGCATCGATCGTCGCCGACATCGAAGGCTACGAGTGGAACGATGGGGAATGGTTGGCCGGTCGGCGTACTTGGGATCCGTTACGCTCGCCGATCTCGATCTATGAGCTCCACCCCGGCTCGTGGCGACGCTCGTGGCATAGGCAACCGGCCTTTCTCACGTGGGACGAGATCGCCGATCAACTCATTCCGTACGTGCTCGACATGGGGTACACGCACGTCGAGATCGTCGGCGTCGCCGAGCATCCCTTCGACGGCTCATGGGGCTATCAGGTGCTGGGGCATTTCGCGCCGACGGCTCGACACGGCACGCCGCGGGATTTCATGCGGTTCGTCGACCGACTCCACCAAGCAGGCATCGGCGTGTTCATGGACTGGGTGCCGGCTCATTTCCCGCGCGACGCGCATGGCTTGGCCGAGTTCGACGGCACCTATCTCTACGAGCACGCGGATCCGCGGCGCGGCGAGCACATGGAGTGGGGTACGAAGATCTTCAACTACGGTCGCCACGAAGTTCGCAATTTCCTCATCGCGAACGCGTTGTTCTGGCTCGAGATGTACCACATCGACGGTCTGCGCGTCGACGCCGTCGCATCCATGATCTATCTCGACTATGCGCGTAAGCCGGGCGAATGGACGCCGAACCAATACGGCGGGCGCGAGAACATCGAAGCGATCGAGTTCCTGAAGCAGCTCAACTGGACGGTGGGGCACTACTACAACGGCGTACTGATGATGGCCGAGGAGTCGACGGCTTACGCCGGCGTCACCCGTCCTGTGCACCTGGGCGGACTCGGATTTCACTTCAAATGGAACATGGGATGGATGAACGACACGTTGCGCTACATGTCGCTCGATCCGATCTATCGACGCCACAATCATCATCTGATCACGTTCTCGTTCGTGTACGCCTTCTCCGAGCATTTCATCCTGCCGCTGTCGCACGACGAAGTCGTGCACGGCAAGCGCTCGCTGCTCGACAAGATGCCGGGCGATGAATGGCGCAAGCTCGCGAACTATCGGCTGCTCATCGGCTACATGATGATGCATCCCGGTAAGAAGCTCATGTTCATGGGCGGGGAGTTCGGCCAGTGGCACGAATGGCGCGACTACGAGGATCTCGCGTGGGCGGCATTACAGCATCCGCACCATCAGCAGCTGCAGTCGTGGAACCGGACGCTGAATCGAATCTATCGCGAGTATCCCGAGCTGCACGCGAGCGACCATCAGTGGGAAGGTTTTCGTTGGCTCGATGCCGACAATCACGAGGAGAGCGTCTTTGCGTTCATGCGCCAGCGCGTGCCGGGAGAGGGCGGCACGCACTTGCTGATCGTCTTCAACTGCACGCCGGTGCCGCGCGACGGCTACATCTTCGGCGCACCGCGCGCGGGCCGCTATCGCAAGCTCATCGACAGCGACGATCCGGCATTCGGCGGATCGGGCTACGTCAAGGAAACGCACAGCGAAGCCCACCCCGAGCCCTGGCGCGAATTTCCTGCGCGCATCCGCTTGTCGTTGCCGCCGCTCGGGATGGTGGTGTGGATAGCGGAGAACGTGTGAAGTCCAGGGTGTGATGTGTAACGTCAGAAGCGACGTGCCCTCTGCACCTTACACTCTACAACTTACACCTTAGACATCCTCCACACTCTACACATCGCGCGCCGAATGCGTCACCATCGCGGTCGATGAACGCCATTCCCATCGATTACGGTCAAGCTGCTTTGCAGCCGGGCGTGCCGGAGCCGCTCGGTGCGACGTTGACGAGCGAAGGCGTGAACTTCGCGATCTACTCGAGCGGCGCAACGCGCGTCGAGCTGTGCCTGTTCGACCCGCAGGGCGAGCGTGAGCTCGCGCGCCTTCCCCTGCCCGAACGAACCGAGCATGTGTGGCACGGTTTTCTGCCGAAGCCGCACGGCGTCGCGGGGCTCGTCTACGGGTACCGCGTGCACGGTCCCTACGATCCGCAGCACGGGTCGCGCTACAACCCGAATAAGCTCGTGCTCGATCCTTACGCTCGCTCGCTCGCGGGACAGTTCAAGTGGGATCCTGCTTTGCTCGGCTACAGCAACGATGCCGACGAGGAAGTGGCCGATCCGGCAGACAGTGCGCCGTACAACTACAAGGCGCGTGTGATCTCGAGCGAGTTCGCATGGGGCGAGGATGTACCGCCTGCGGTGCCTTGGCGCGACACCGTCATTTACGAAATGCACGTCAAAGGCTTTACGAAGCTGCATCCGCACGTGCCGGAGGCACTGCGCGGCAAGTATCTCGGGCTCGCCCAGCCGGAGGTGCTCAATTACCTCAAGCATCTGGGCGTCACATCCCTGGAGTTCCTGCCGGTGCAGGCGTTCGTGCCGGAGAAGTTCCTCGTCGACAAGGGGCTGACGAACTATTGGGGCTACAGTCCGATCGCGTGGTTCGCGCCCGCCCCGCAGTACGCCGTGCACGATGCCGTGACCGAGTTCAAGACGATGGTCAAGGCGGTGCACGAGGCCGGGCTCGAGGTCATTCTCGACGTCGTGTTTAATCACACCGCGGAAGGCAATGAAGTCGGTCCGACGCTCAGCTTGCGCGGCATCGATAACGCGGCCTATTACCGCTTGGACCCCGGCAACCTCCGCCAGTACATCGATCGTACGGGTACGGGCAACACGATCGCGATTTCGCACGCGGCGGTGCGCCGGCTCGTGCTCGATTGCATGCGCTACTGGGTCGAAGAAATGCATGTCGACGGTTTTCGCTTCGACCTCGCTGCGGCGCTCGGCCGCGACGACGGACGGTTTCGTACCGACGCCGGCTTCTTCAAGGCGGTGGCGGCGGATCCGTCTCTTCGCTACGTCAAGCTGATCGCTGAGCCCTGGGACATCGGACCCGATGGCTACCAGCTCAGCCATTTCCCGGCGGGTTGGGCCGAGTGGAACGATTTGTATCGCGACACGATGCGCGGTTTCTGGCGCGGTAATCCCGGCAACCTCGGTCGCTTCGCGGAGCGTTTCGCGGGCTCGAGCGATCTCTTTCGCAGCCGAGGGCGTCGACCGACCGCCAGCATCAACTACGTTGCCTGCCACGATGGCTTTACGCTCTACGACACGACCGCATACGAGCAGAAGCACAACGAGGCGAACCTCGAGGACAATCGCGACGGCCACAATCACAACCTGAGCTGGAACTGCGGTGTCGAAGGTCCCACCGACGATCCGCAAGTCGAGGAGCTGCGCGAACGGCAGGTTCGCAACATGCTCGCGACGCTGCTCTTGTCGCAGGGCGTGCCGATGCTCCTAGCGGGCGATGAGTTCGCGCGCACCCAATACGGCAACAACAACGCGTACTGTCAGGACAACGAGATCAGCTGGATCGATTGGGAGCTTGCCGGCCGGCGCAGCTGGCTTACTGCATTCGTGCGGCAATTGCTCACCTTGCGCAAGATGTCCGCAGGCCTGCGGCGCGACACTTTCTTGAAAGGCGCTCGCCAAGTCGATCGCGAGCACAAAGACGTGAGCTGGCGGCATCCGAACGGTCATGAGCTCACCGCTGCGGACTGGCACGATCACGATGCTCGTGCGATCGGCGTGCTCATCGGCCATGCGTTCTCGGACCCGTATGGAACACCCAACGGCCATCTGCTGTTTCTCTGCAATGCGAGCAGCGCGCCCATCGAGTTCAAGCTTCCGGAGCCGAAGACAGGCGCCGTGTGGCAGACGGTGTTCGATACCGCACGATGGCGCGCGAACGATCTCGGTGCATCGATTCACGCGGGCGGTCAATTCGTCGTCTCCGCGCACTCCTGTGCGCTGCTCGCAGATGGCGATGCGCCGCCGAGCGTGCGACTCGGATTCACGTTGCCGCCGTCGCGAAGCTAGACGGTTTGCGAACACCGGAACGCTCAGCGAGCAAGCGTCGGCGGGAGGCTTGCACTAGGCAATGACGCATCCCATCGAAGAATTGTCGCGGCTCTACGGCATCAGTCCGTCGTACCATGATTGGCGCGGCCAGTTGCGCGAGGTTTCGGTCGAGTCGCGCGCCGCAATCCTCGCGGCCTTGGGGGTGAATGCGACTGATGAGCGCGCCGCCGAAAGCGCCATCAGTCAGCACGAAACGATCCGCTGGACGCGTCTGCTCCCGCCCGTTGCCGTCGTCGAGGTCGATCGGCCGATCGCAGTGCCGGTGGCCGTCGCTTCCGAATTGCCGGCGAAGAGCTTGACGTGGACCGTCACGCTCGAATCGGGAAACGTGCTCAAAGGCATCGCGGAGCTCGCGCAGCTTACTGTGCTCGAACGAGGAGATGCGGACGGACGCGAGCACGCACGCTTGGCGCTCGAGCTACCCGACCTCCCGCTCGGCTATCACGATCTCGATGCGACGCTCGATAGCGGGCTGAACGCGCAGAGCCGAATCATCGTGACGCCAGCGAAGTGCTACGAACCGCCGCTCGTGGCGCGCGGCGAGCGAGTCTGGGGCATCGCTGTGCAGCTCTATTCGTTGCGCTCGTCGCGCAATTGGGGCATCGGCGACTTCGGCGACCTGCGCGAGCTGATCCGTCTCGCGGCGCCCACCGGTTGCCAGTTGATCGGCTTGAACCCCCTTCATTCACTCTATCCGGCGGACCCGAGTCAGATCAGTCCATACAGTCCCTCGAACCGCCTCTTCTTGAACGTGCTCTACATCAGCGTTCCCGATGTAGAGGAATACTCGACATGCGAGCGCGTGCGTACGCGCGTCGCCCGAGCGGACTTTCAGGAGAAACTTGTCGCGCTGCGTGCGACGACGAACGTCGATTACGTGCGGGTCGCGAGCACGAAGTTCGAGATCCTGAAACTGCTGTATGAGGAGTTTCGGACGAGTCATCTGGATCGCGACACGATCCGGGCGGCGAAGTTTCGCGCGTTCGTCGAAACGCAAGGCGAGTCGCTTCGTCTGCACGCGCTCTACGATGCGCTCGATGCGCATCTTCGCCTGCAGGGGCCGCAGTATTGGGGATGGCCGAGTTGGCCCGAGGATTATCGCGATCCGAGCTCGCCGACCGTCGTGCGTTTCGCGCGCGAGCGCAGCGACGAGGTGGAGTATTTCTTATATCTCCAATGGCTCGCCGCCGAGCAGCTCGCGGCGGCGCAGCGCGAAGCGCGTTCGCGCGGCATGTCGATCGGGCTCTACGGCGACGTTGCCGTCGGCGCAAACCCCGCTGGCTCCGAGACGTGGTCGAATCGGCATCTATATGTGCATCGGGTATCGGTCGGCGCTCCCCCCGATGCGCTCGCGCTCAAAGGGCAGGACTGGGGTATTCCGCCGCAGGATCCTCAGGAGTTGCGGGCTCAACAATATCGCCCGTTCGCGGAGCTCTTGCGCAACAACATGCAGCACGTGGCGGCGTTGCGTCTCGATCACGTGATGACGCTCTATCGGCTGTGGTGGGTGCCGCGCGGCTTTCAGTCGAAAGACGGAGCGTACGTTCATTATCCCTACCGGGATTTGATCGCGATTCTCGCTCTGGAAAGTCAACGCAACGAATGTGTCGTCATCGGCGAGGACCTCGGTACCGTGGCCGACCAGATGACTCAGGCGATGGAGCACTACCGGACCTATCACTACAAAGTGTTGCTCTTCGAACAGGAGCCGAACGGTCGCTTCAAGCCTCCGTCCGCGTATGTGCGAACGGCGCTCGCGACCGTGACGACGCACGATCTGCCCACACTGCGCGGATGGTGGGAGGAGCACGATCTGCGGCTGCGCGACAGTCTCGATCTGTACCCGAACGAAGAGTTCAAGAACCAGGCGCATGCGGTGCGCGAAGCAGAACGCCGCAACCTCATGCAGGCGCTCGTCGAGGCGCGCCTTTGGCATTGGTCTCCCGATCAACCGTTGCCCGAGTACTCCGCGGCGCTCTCACGCGCGGTCCATGCTTTTCTCGGTCTGTCCAACGCAAACATCGCGCTCATTCAAATCGAGGACTTGATCGGCATGACGGATCCGGTCAACGTGCCAGGCACGCATACGGAGCATCCGAACTGGCAGCGTAAGGTGGCGCAGAGCACGGCGGAGATTTTCGCCCGGCAAGATGTGCACGAAATCCTCGACGGTATGCACCGGGCGCGGCGCGGCGAGAATCCGAACGCGGGCTGATTGCCCGCTTCGGTGTGACGCGTGGCGTGAAGGATTCGATGTCCGAATCCGATCTTACGCCTTACACATCACACGCTACACTCGCCGCTAGCGCACGCCGTATCGTAAGCGCCTCAATCGATCATCCGCTACAGCGACGGGGAACACGACGATGCATCACTCGCGTCTTGCCGGCTTCATCATCGATTGCCACACCGACGACCTCGAAAGGGCGGCGGAATTTTGGAGTGCGGCTCTGGGTTATCCGCTCAAGCCGAAAGCAGCCGAAGCGGACGGCACCACGTATCGGCAACTCATGACACCGCCGGACGGACTCCACATCGAGGTCCAGCGTGTCGCTCACGAGAGCCGCGTGCACTTGGACATCGAAACCGACGATATCGAGGCGGAAGTCGACCGCCTCGAAAAACTAGGCGCTAAGAAGGTGGCGAAGGTAAAGACGTGGGTGGTAATGGAAGCGCCGACGGGACAGCGATTCTGCGTTGTGCGGCCGCAGCGACCTGGCATCGAAGCAGAAGCAAACGCACGAAACTAAGCAAGCGTTCCCCGCAACGCGCCTTTTTTTCATAGGGCGTCAACCTGCATTATGTAAGCGGATCTAATACGCCTCATGCAGCGTTATCACCGCGGTTAGCGGCCTCGAAGGGTTGAACCGGCCGCTAAGGGACGTCGAGCCGGCGCACAAGGCCAAGCTCGACATCGTTACGGACTACCTGCGGGGGATATTGAAATGATCTTCAAACTCAAACGCTCATGCGATGCGTTCGTGCGTCCACGCGTCACGCCGGATCCCGGCCAAGCGGCGGAATTGGAGCGGCGTTTCAATTCGCTTGCGTACTATCCGGAAAACGGCTTTCACCGCGATCGAATGCAGGATCGGTTGGAGTACCCGCGAGTGAGGCGCGTCAGCGCCTGAATGCAAGTGTGGGTGTGATGTAGGGTGTAGTGAGCGAGGCCGGCCTGTCGGACCCGACACGTCACACTTCACACCCTACACCCTTCTTTCCTACTGCCCCTCGGCAAAACGCAGACGAACCATCGCCCGCTGCGGGACCGTCTTGCCGTTACGTACGACGGGCTCGAAGCGCCACTGGCGAATCGCGCGAATGGCCGCGTCGTCGAAGACATTGGCCGGGCTCGCATTGCGAACCTCGACGTCATCGACCGTGCCGTTCGGCATCACGGTGAACGCGAGCTCGACCCAACCCTCAATGCCTTTCCTGAGCGCGTCGGACGGATATTGCGGTGCGACCGTCTTCGTGCGCTTGAGCGTAGAGGCCGATACGACACTGTTGAGCAGCGCGTACTGCTCGCGCGCGGCGGCCAGATCCATTTCGGCCTTCGAAATATCGGCACCCATGTAGGCCGCGCCGACGTCACGAGCACCCGCGATGAGTTGCGCGGAGCGATCGAACGCGTTGGCCGCCATCGCCTGGCGGCCCGAACTCAGCAAGCTAGTCGTCAGTGCGCGCGACAGCTCCTCGACCTCGGGTCGCGAGGGCGCTGCGCTGCTCAGATTCGCAAGCGCTTCGCGAGCGTTATCGCCGGGCGGATCGATGAGCTTGCCTTGGCTCATGCGCTGACGCACTTCGTTGACGAGCGCCTCGACGTTCGGACCCGAACCGGCTGCGGGGGCGCTGCGGCGCGCCGTTGCCGTACGATTCGCGTCCGCGAGAGAACGCTCGACCTGCGCGAGCGCCGCGCCGGCCGAGCCGAGCTGACGCGCCGCGGAAACGTA
>JAAYXG010000300.1 GCA_012516015.1 Lysobacteraceae bacterium
ATCAGGAGATAACCGGCGGCTTGCGCCATCGTCTCGAGAAGGAGAACGCCCGGCATGATCGGGTAACCCGGAAAATGCCCCTCGAAGACGGAGCTGCTTGCCGGCACGTGCGCCAATGCCACAAGCGTGTGGCCCTCTCGGTCGAGTGTCTCGATGCTGTCGAGCATCTGGAACGTTTCAAGACGCATGCTCATATCCGCTATTGAGCGACGGTGGCGGCGCGCAAGGTATCGATGTGAGTGCACAGGTTGCCGATCACGAAGTATTCGTCTCCGCTATCCTTGCCCTCGTTGACACGCCCCATCCAATCCTCGATGGGAAGCTTGATGCCGAACGTCTGGTCGATCTCGAAGGTGATGTCGAGGAACGAGAGGCTGTCGACCTCGAGATCCTTCATGACATGGCTCTGCGGTGTGATCTGGTCCAAGGGCACATCGCTCGTCTCTGCGATGATCCCGGCAACGGTGTCGAAAGTCGATGCCATGCAAGCGCTCTCCGTTGAGGTGCTTTCGTCCGGACAGGAGCGAAGGGCTCCCCGCCCCCGCTCGATCTGCGGGCCGAGCCTGATCGGCCAATGAACCTCTCGTAGCAGCGGGCTTCAGGAGTGCGCTTAACAGAAGTCAAATTCCGTGAGGATTGCGGCGGCTATTCCTTGTCGCGTGAGGCAACCGGAGCGCACCGAGCGATGTCGAGCGGAGGAGACCGCCTGCTGGAGCTGAACGTCGGTCAGCGGGCCAGTCTGGTGCGTACGATCACGGCGGAGGATGTCGCCGATTTTGCGCGCCTGTCCGGTGACCGCAACGCGCTGCATCTTGACGAAGAGTTTGCCGCGCGCACCGAGTTCGGCCAACGCGTCGTTCATGGATTCTTACATGCCAGCCTGCTTTCGACGCTTGTCGGCACGAAATTGCCGGGGCGGGGCGCACTCTACGTTTCGCAGAGCATTGCCTTCACACGGCCGGTGTTCATCGGCGACACGGTAGAAGCAAGTGCGATCGTCGAGGCTATCGATATCGAGACGCGTGTGGTCACGCTCCGGACAGAAATTACGCGTTCAGGCGGGGAGACCGTCATGCGCGGGACGGCGACGGTTAGGGTTCTGCGTCTTGCCGCGGAAAAAGCGCAAGATGCATCGCTCGCGGGCGCGCGCGTGGCCGGTCTGCTCGACGGGCGCGTGGCGCTCGTAACAGGGGCTTCGCGCGGGATCGGGCGCGCGACCGCCGCGTTGTTTGCACGAAACGGGGCGACGGTCTGGATCAACTACCACAAGAGCCGGGCGGCAGCGGAAGCGCTCGCTCAAGATATTCTCGACAGTGACGGCTCGTGCCGTCTGGTGCAGGCGGATGTGACGCGTGACGTTGAAATCGCGCGCATGATGGATGAAATCGCGAGCGAAGGCGGCCTCGATATTCTCGTGAACAACGCAGGGCCGAAGATCGTATCGCGGCCGTTTGCGCGGCTCGACTGGCAAGCGTTGTCGGACGCCTACGAGCGGATTGTGGGCAGCGCTTTTCGTG
>JAAYXG010000301.1 GCA_012516015.1 Lysobacteraceae bacterium
GGCAAGAGCAACACCGGCACGACGGTGCGCTTCTGGCCGGACCCGCAGTTCTTCGAGTCCGTGAACTTCTCGCTGCCGAAGTTGAAGCACGTTCTGCGTGCAAAGGCCGTGTTGTGCCCGGGTCTGCGCGTCACGCTCACGGTCGAGCAGACTCGCGAGAAAGAAGAGTGGCTCTACACGGGCGGGCTCAACGAGTACTTGCGCGAGGCGCTCGGCAAAGGCGAATGGCTGCCCGCGGAGCTGTTCAGCGGCAGCACCGAAGGCGAGCAAGAAGCGGCGGAGTGGGCGATCGCCTGGCGCGTCGACGATGGACCGAAGGTCGAGGAAAGCTACGTCAATTTGATCCCGACGCCGCAGGGCGGCACGCACGTCAATGGTCTTCGTCTCGGGCTCACCGATGCGATCCGCGAATTCTGCGAGTTCCGCAATCTGTTGCCGAAGGGCTTGAAGCTCGCACCCGAGGACGTGTGGGACGACTTGAGTTTCGTCCTCTCGACGAAGATCAAGGATCCGCAGTTCGCCGGTCAGACGAAAGAGCGCCTCTCCTCGCGAGAGTCGGCGGCGTTCGTTTCAGGTGTCGTCAAGGATCAGTTCGGGCTCTGGCTCAACCAGCACCCCGAGTCGGGCGAGAAGATCGCCCAGCTCGCAATCGCGGGTGCGCAAGCGCGCCTGAAAGCATCCAAGGCGGTCGCACGCAAGCGCGTCGTGAGCGGACCGGCCTTGCCGGGAAAGCTCGCGGATTGCACGTCGCAAGACCCGGAGCGCAGCGAGCTTTTCTTGGTGGAAGGCGATTCGGCCGGCGGCTCGGCGAAGCAAGCGCGCGATCGCGAGTTCCAAGCGGTGATGCCGCTGCGCGGCAAGATTCTGAACACGTGGGAAGTCGACGCGGCTCAGGTGCTGCAATCTCAAGAAGTGCATCACATCGCGATCGCGATCGGCGTCGATCCCGGCTCGGATAAGCTCGACGGCCTTCGGTATCACAAGATCTGCATTCTCGCGGATGCGGATTCAGACGGACAGCACATCGCGACCTTGCTGTGCGCATTGTTTCTGCGTCACTTCCGCCCGCTCGTGCTCGCGGGTCACGTGTACGTTGCGATGCCGCCGCTCTATCGCGTCGATGTGGGTAAGCAAGTCTATTACGCGCTCGATGACGCCGAGCGCGCCGGCATCCTCGACCGCATCGCGGCCGAGAACCCGCGTGCCAAACCCGTCGTCACGAGATTCAAGGGTCTCGGTGAGATGAGCGCGCTGCAGTTGCGCGAAACGACGATGGCGCCCGAAACGCGCCGACTCGTGCAGCTCACCGTGGAGGCGAAAGATCAAGCCGACCAAATGCTCGACATGCTCCTTGCTAAGAAGCGCGCCGCGGACCGCCGCGAGTGGCTGGAGACGAAGGGCAACTTGGCCGAAGTACAGGTGTGACAGAAGCGGTCTCAGCGGTCGGTGGTCAGCGGTTCGTTCGGATGCGCTTGCGCGCCACACCCGCTGCTTTCTCCCGCCGACGCTTCCCAGATCGATCGCATCGTGCTTCCTCTAACCTCTAACCGCTAACCGCCTATAGAGCAATGCCTAGCCAACCCCCACTCAACTTCGAAGGCATCGAGCGTCTTCCTCTCAGAAATTTCACGGAGAAGGCGTACCTCGATTATTCGATGTATGTGATCCTGGATCGCGCGCTGCCGCACATCGGCGACGGCTTGAAGCCCGTGCAGCGGCGCATCGTGTACGCGATGAGCGAGCTCGGGCTTTCGGCCACGTCCAAGCACAAGAAGTCAGCGCGCACGATCGGCGATGTCATCGGCAAGTTCCATCCGCACGGCGATTCGGCGTGCTACGAAGCAATGGTGCTGATGGCGCAGCCGTACTCGTATCGCTATCCGCTCGTTGACGGGCAGGGCAACTTCGGCTCTCCCGACGACCCGAAGTCGTTCGCGGCAATGCGCTACACCGAATCGCGGCTCACTCGATACGCATCGCTGTTGCTGCAGGAGCTTGGGCAAGGCACGGTCGAGTGGACGCCGAATTTCGACGGCACGCTCGAAGAACCCGTGATTCTGCCCGCGCGCGTGCCGAACGTGCTGCTCAACGGCGCAACCGGGATCGCGGTCGGCATGGCGACCGACATCCCGCCCCACAATCTTCGCGAAGTGGCGACGGCGTGCGTACGCCTGCTCGAGGATCCGAACGTCACCTTGCGTGAGCTTCTCAAACACATTCAAGGGCCCGACTTCCCGACGGGCGGCGAGATCATCACGCCGCGCAGCGAAATCCGTCAGATGTACGAGAGCGGCAACGGGTCCATTCGTGCGCGCGCCGTCTACGAAGTGGAGGACGGCGAGATCGTCATCACCCAGCTCCCGTATCAAGTGTCGGGCAGCCGCATCCAAGAGCAGGTCGCCGCACAGATGCAGGCGAAGAAGCTGCCGATGGTCGAAGACATTCGCGACGAATCGGATCACGAGCACCCGACGCGAATCGTCATCGTGCCGCGCTCGAACCGCGTCGACATCGAGCAGCTCATGGCGCATCTGTTCGCGACGACGGATCTCGAGCGCACCTATCGAGTGAACTTGAACATCATCGGCCTCGACGGGCGCCCGAAGGTCATGGGCCTCAAGTCGCTGCTCGAGGAATGGCTCACGTTCCGCATCGACACCGTCACGAAGCGGCTCAATTGGCGCTTGGGAAAGGTGCGGGCGCGCTTGCACATCCTCGAGGGCTTGTTGATCGCATACCTCAATCTCGACGAGGTCATCAGGATCATCCGTCGCGAGGATGAGCCGAAACCGGTCCTGATGAAGCGCTTCAAGATCACGGAGGCGCAGGCGGAGGCGATCCTGGAGACGAAGCTGCGTCACTTGGCCAAGCTCGAGGAGATGAAGATCCGCGGCGAGCAGAAGGAGCTCGCCGCCGAGCGCGACGAGCTCGAGAAGATCCTGAAGAGCAAGGCGCGCCTGAAGAAGCTCGTTCGCGACGAGCTGATCGCCGATGCGGATCTGTTCGGCGACGATCGTCGCAGCCGCATCATCGAGCGCGCCGCCGCGCAGGCGATCGATGAGACCGAGCTCGTCGCGAGCGAGCCCGTCACCGTCGTCTTGTCCGAGCGCGGTTGGGTGCGCGCCGCGAAGGGGCATGACCTCGATCCGCGTGCGCTTTCCTACAAGACGGGCGATTCGTTCCGGGCGGCGGCACGCGGGCGCAGCACGCAGCAGGCGGTTTTCCTCGATAGCACGGGTCGAGCGTACAGCTTGCTCGCGCATACGCTGCCCTCCGCGCGCGGCCAAGGCGAGCCGCTCTCGGGGCGCATCGATCCGCCCGACGGAGCGACTTTCGCGGGCGTGCTGATCGGCGAGCCCCAAGACCGATGGGTCGTCGCCTCCGATGCCGGATACGGCTTCGTCGTGAGGCTCGAGGAAATGTACGCGCGCAACCGCGCGGGCAAAGCCGTCCTCAAAGTGCCCGAAGGCTCGGGTGTCCTAACGCCCGCGCCGGTGCCGTCGAGCGATGAGGCGCTGCTCTGTGCCGTAAGCTCCGACGGAAAGCTGCTCGCATTTCCGGTGAAAGACCTGCCCGAGCTGTCGCGCGGTAAGGGCAACAAGATCTTCGGTCTGTCGTCGAAGAAGGTTGCCGCGCGCCAAGAGTTTCTCGCTGCGATCGCCGTCGTCGCGCCCGAGCAGAATCTGATCGTGCGCTCGGGTGAACGGAAGATGACGATCAAATTCGCCGATCTCAAAGACTATCGCGGCGAGCGTGCACAACGCGGCGCAGTGCTTCCTCGCGGCTGGCGGAAGGTGGATGGGTTGGAGGTGGAATGACGATGAGTTGACGGTTGACAGTTGACCGTTGACGGCAAGAAGGGAAGGGCGCGCCGGTCGAGTAGCTGCTGACTTCCTCTGGCTGTCAACCGTCAACTGTCGACCGTCAACCGGGCGTTAGCCCAGCTAGCCCATCACCACCTGCTCAGGCTCATTCACGAAGTAGCCCTGAATGAACTCGATGCCGAGCTGCCATAGAACCGCCATCGTGTTGGCGTCTTCCACGCGCTCGGCGATCGTCGCAACCTTCTTCCCTTTGGCGTGATCGACGAGCTCGCGCACGCGCTGCTGCAGGCTCTGGTCGACCGCGAGGCCTTGCATCAGCGTGCCGTCCACCTTGATGTAGTCGAGCGGCAAGTGCGAGATGAGCCGCGCGGGATCGCGGCCCGTGCCGAAATGTTCGAGCGCGAACAGGAAGCCCGCTTTGCGCAGCCCGGAGGCAAGATCCGTCGTATCGGCGAGATATTCGGTCGCGACTTGCTCGCTGACTTGGAACGCAATGCGCTGCGGGTCTACGCGTGTCGCCTTCAACTGATTCGCCAGCCACTGCAATAGCGACTTGTCGCGCACCGAGTCCTTCGAGAGGCGCACGAACAGCTGCTTGACGGGACGGCTCGCGCAGAAGGTCATCGACGCGCCGATGATCCAGCGATCGATGTTCTTCATGAGATCGTTGCGCTCTGCCGCTGCCATGAACTCGGAGGGAAGGAGCTCCTGGCCCGATTCGTCGAGCATGCGCACGAGCACGTCGAACATGCCGCGGTCTTCGCCGAGCAGACTCGCAATCGGTTGCTGCATGAGGCGAAAACGATTCTCCATGAGCGCGGCCTTGATGTGCCGCACCCAAATCTCGTCGGCCGCAAGCTGGCGCGTGTCTTCGTCCTGACGATCGATTACGTGGACGCGGCTGCCGCCGCCCTGCTGAGCTGTCCGTCGCGCCGTGATCGCATCGTTGAGCGAAGCGGCGATATCCGGCGAGCGCGGATCGATCGCGCCCACCCCGATACTGCACGTGCAGGAGATCTGTTTGTCTCCGATGCGGAAAACCTGCGCGCCGACTTTGCGGATGAGGTTCTTGGCCCAAATTTCGATGTCGCGCGGCGTGCCGCGTTCCATGAGCAGCACGAACGCCCCGTCGCCGAAGCGTCCGAAAAGATCGGATGGTTGGCGGGTCTCGTCGATCAAACCGGCGAACTGACCGACGAATTCTTCGACGCCGAGCGGACCGATGTCATCGAAGATCGCGGGCAGCTTATCGGGTTCGACGGAGACGAGTTGCCTGATGCCGGCTTTGATCGGTTGCGCCAGCGACTGTTTGAGCCGTTCGAGAAAGAACTTGCGCTGCAGCGTGCCTGTGGCGGCATCGCGCTCGAGCGCCTCGTTCAAGTTCTGATCGAGCGTATTCGTGCTGGTGCTGCGACTCGCCGCCACGCAAAGGCGGACTGCCGGTTCGCCGTCGAACTCCGTTTTCGAAAGCTCGATATCGAGGGGCACGCTCGACCCGTCGCTCAGGAGCGCCGCGGCTCGCAGCGAGTGATCGGACCATTTGCCCTGCATGCACGCCACGAGGGCGCCTTTGATCGCGGCATGCGCTTCCGGATCGAAAGAATCCATGAGCGGCGTGCCGACGAGCGCATCGGCGCTCGGCAAGCCGTAAAGGTCCAGCCACGCCGGATTGGCGTCCACGACGATCCCTTCCTGGACGTGTGCGATCGCATCAGCCGAGCCCGCCATGAACGATTTGAGCTGTTCGCGATATTCGCGAGCGGCGTTGATGGTCGCATTGAGGGTGCGAGCTTGCCGATGCGAATCCAACTCCCGTTCCACGACCGCTCGCAGTCGAACCGGGTTCTTGAGCGTCACGACATCGCGCGCGCCTTGTTGCATGGCATTCGCAATGATCTCCTCATCCACCTGCTCGCGCGCGATCAGGACCGGAACGTCCGCGCCGAACTGCGTGCACACGCTCATGACCTTCGAGGTATCGGCGGGATCCGGCCCCACGAACGCGATCAGCATGTGGGCGTTGATCTGCTGGAGCGCGTCGCCCAGATCATTGAGCTCGCGGATCCAGTTGCAGCGCACTGCATGGCCGGCGTTGCGCAACGTGCTGTTGATGGCTTCGACGTTGTCCTGATGGCGGGTCAGGACGATCATCGGCACCGCGCTCTGTTCGGCCAATTTTCTATCTCCGTTGTCGAGTTACGTTCGTTTCTTAAGGGCGCGCTGCATTGTACCCGAGGACGCGCCGCTCCTTGTCTGGCCTCGGTCTTGCATCCGACCCGAAGCCGAAACGGGAGATTAGCCGCGAGGGTCGGTTGCCTCCTGAGCGCGAATCGGCATTTTTGCAGGTGCGCCCGCGACCTCGCGCACCAGCCGCGGGACCAAGTACCCGGGAAGCCGGCCCGCGAGCGTTTCGTGGAGCTCGACCGCACGCGCTTCCGGTACGTCGAAATGCGCTGCACCCTGAACCTTGTCCAAAACGTGCAGGTAGTACGGCAACACGCCGACGGCGAACAACGCCTCGCTGAGCTCCGCAAGGGTGGCCGCCGAATCGTTCACGCCCGCGAGCAGGACCGTCTGGTTCAACAACGTCGCACCGGCTTCCGCGAGATCGCGGCAGGCGCGAGCGACGTCGATGTCGATCTCGCGGGCGTGATTTGCGTGCAGCACGACCACCCGTTGTATCGGCAGAGAGCCGAGCCAATTGAGCAGTCCGTGATCGATCCGGCTCGGAAGCACGATCGGGTAACGCGTGTGCAAGCGTAGGCGCCGTACATGCGTAAGGGAAAGGAGCTGGTCGGTGAACTGTCTCAAGCGGCGATCGCTCAGGCTCAACGGATCGCCACCGCTCAAGATCACTTCGGAAATCGTCGTATCCGCTCTGATGGCCGCGATCGCTTGCGCCCAGCCGGACTGAAGCGCCGATTCGCTGGCATACGGGAAATGGCGCCTGAAGCAGTAGCGGCAGTGGACGGCGCATGCGCCGGTCGCAATGACGAGCGCCCGTCCCTCGTATTTGTGCAGCACGCCTGCTGCCGCGCGGCTCTCCAGGTCCCCGACCGGGTCGCGCGTGAAGCCCTTCGTAGCGACGCGTTCGGCGAGCACCGGAAGAACTTGCAGAAGCAGCGGGTCGCGGGGGTCGGCTTTGCGCATCTTCGCGGCGAAATTGCGCGGTACCCGCAACGGGAAGTCGCGGGCGCTTGCGAGCGCCCCGTCGATGAGCGCCGGATCGAGGTCGAGCAGCTCGCAGAGCTCCCTGGGGTCGGTGATCGCGGCGGCGAGCTCCTGCTGCCACGAAGACGAACGCGACTCGAATTGGCCGGGAAGGGGGGTTGCGGCTATCATTTGCGCCCTTTGTCGGCCCCGACGGGCTCGACTTTGAAGAAATGAACCTCTGATTCAGCCTTGTTCGTCGCCATACGACGACCGCGACCGAACGCGCTGCGGACGCCGCGCACTGAACGCGACGGCCACGAATCGAGCGGGTTCGCACATTTTCACAGATTGAGCGGCGGTGCCAAATGGCCAGTTATTCGACGAACGAATTCAAGTCCGGTTTGAAGATCATCCTCGAAAACGATCCTTACGCGATCGTCGAGAACGAGATGGTCAAGCCGGGCAAGGGACAGGCTTTCAACCACGTCAAAGTGCGCAATCTCAAGACCGGCCGCGTCATCGAGCGCACGTTCAAGTCGGGCGATACGGTGGAAGCGGCGGACGTCGTTGAGACGGAGATGCAGTACTTGTACACGGATGGCGAGTTTTGGCACTTCATGGTCCCGGACACGTATGAGCAGTACACCGCGGGCAAAGAGGCGCTCGGGGACGGTGCGATGTGGCTGAAGGACGGCATGATGTGTACGGTGATGCTCTGGAATGGCGTCCCGCTCACCGTGACTCCGCCCGCTCATGTGGAGCTCAAAATCGTCGAAACCGATCCGGGTTTGCGCGGCGATACCGCGACAGGCGGCGCGAAGCCGGCGAAGCTGGAAACCGGCGCCGTCGTACGGGTACCGCTGTTCATCAACGAAGGCGAAGTGATCCGAGTGGATACGCGCACGGGCGAGTACATCGCTCGCGCGAAAGGCTAGCGCCTTTCGCGAGTGACCGGTGGACAGCGAATGGCGCTAACGCAGTGATCGGTGAACGGCGGACAGCGGACAGTGAAAGGGCCGAAGACATCGTTCTTTCACCGTCCGCTGTCCGCCGTTCACTTCGTTGAAAGCAGAGCTGCGACGACGCGCTCGAGTCCTGCTCGATCCGCGTCATCGAAGCGGCGGACGACTGGGCTGTCGATATCCAGCACGCCGAGAACGACATCGTCTTTGATCATCGGGACGACGATCTCCGACTCCGATGCGCTATCGCACGCGATGTGACCGGGGAATGCCTGGACGTTCGGCACGACGATCGCCTCGCGTTTGCTAGCCGCTGTCCCGCACACGCCTTTCCCCATCGGGATGCGCACGCATGCGGGCAGCCCTTGAAAGGGACCCACAATGAGCGTGTCGCCCTCGAGTAGATAGAAGCCCGCCCAGTTCACATCGGGAAGCGAGTGGTATAGCAGCGCCGAGATGTTCGCGAGATTCGCGATCCAATTCGATTCGCCTTCGATCAGCGCGCCAGCCTCGCGCGCGATTTGTTCGTAGAGCGCGGGCTTCGGGAGGCTTCGGTCGATTGTCAAAGTGTGCATGGGTGGACCCCCGTCATTCGTGACTCGTAATCCGTGACTCGTAAGAGGCTGGCGGCCAGCCTTCACCGAAGGCGCACGCCGCGGCTTCTTGCGAATCACTGGTCATTAGTCACGGATCACGAAATCAAGCTCGCTCGAACGGAAACGCCAACACCTCGTCGATGTGCTTCGCGCCGGCGGCGCACATGACGAGTCGATCGAAACCGAGCGCGACGCCGGAACATTCGGGTAGTCCATGTTCGAGCGCTTGAAGAAGGCGTTCGTCGATCGGGACTGGCGGCAGGCCGCGCCGCTTGCGCTCGGCTAAGTCACGCTCGAAGCGCGTGCGTTGCTCGCTTGCATCCGCGAGCTCGTGAAAGCCGTTGGCGAGCTCGATGCCGTCGAGATACGCCTCGAAACGCGACGCAACGTCCCCGCGGACCGCCGCGAGCGCCGCCTGCGAGGCGGGATAGTCGTAAATGAAAGTGAGTCGCTCGTGACCGAGCGCCGGGCCGACGAGCGTGCCCATGATCAGATCCAAACAGTCGTCGCGTTCCGCGCGGACTGCCGCGGGCACCTCGATGCCCGCGCTCTCGAGCCGCGCGATCAGCACGGGCGTGGGATCCTCGAACGCATCGACGCCCGCGTGCAGTTGAACCGCTTCGCGGTACGAAAGCCGTTCGGCACGATCGAACTGGCGCGCGGGCGGGAGCATCGCGCTGATGAGCCGCTCCACGTCGGCCATGAGCGAATGATGATCGATCCCGATTCGGTACCACTCGATCATGGTGAACTCGGGGTTGTGCCAACGGCCGGACTCGCCGTCGCGATACACCTTTGCGATCTGCCAGATATCGCCGCAGCCTGCTGCGATGAGGCGCTTCATGCAGTACTCCGGCGACGTGTGGAGGAACCGCTGCCTGTTCAGCGCGCGCGCCTCGATGCACGCGAGGTGAACGTCACTGACGGCCGCCGCTACGAGCGCGGGCGTTTCGACTTCGAGCGCGCGCGTCGCCGTGAAGTATTCGCGCGCCGCTCGCAGCATCCGGGCGCGCAATTCGAGCACGGCGATCGAAGCGGTGGGTTTCCACGAACTGGTCATCGATTGTCGAGGCGTCCACCGTCGCGGTTTTCGAGGAGTCGGCCGATGGCTCGACCGAGGCGCACTTGCGTCTCGGGTACGAGCGTCGCATCCCACCTGACGCGCTGCGATTGGAAGAGCATGATGACCGTGGAGCCCATGTTGAAGCGGCCAAGCTCCTCGCCTTTCGCGAACGAGCGGCCGATGCCTTCCTGAATCGAGACGATTCTCTTGCCTCTTCGCGGCGGCGGATTCACTTCGCCGCAATGAACGGTTTCGATGCTGCCCACGAAAAGCGCGCCGACGAGGATGACCGCCATGCGCCCGACGGGCGTGTCGAAGTCGCAGATGAGCCGTTCGTTGCGGGCGAAGACGCGCGGGACGGCGCGCACCGTCGCCGCGTTCACGCTAAACAGATCGCCTGGAACGTAGGTGTTGCTGCGAACCGTACCGTCGAACGGCATGTGAATTCGATGGTAATTGTACGGCGCGAGGTAAAGACAAGCGAAACTGCCGCCTCGATACGTCTCGACCGCTTCACGATCGCCGGCCAAGAGGTCCGCGAGCGAATAGGCGTGTCCCTTCGCTTGGACGAGTGTGTCGTCCTTCAGATGTCCGCATTGGCTCACCGTGCCGTCGACGGGACTCACGACGAGTTGCGGATCGGCAGCGATCGGGCGCACGCCGGGACGCAGCGCGCGCGTGAAAAATTCGTTGAAGCTCCCGTAGGCATACGGATCCGGTTGCTCCGCCTCGCTCATGTCGATTCGGTAGCCTGCGAGAAAGGCGCGCAGCAGCGAATTCTTGATCGCCGGAGAGCGAAGCCGCATCAGTCGGTACACGATCCGCGAAAGAGCGTGTTTGGGCAGCAGATACTGCAGGAACGCGAACAGGCGATCGCCCAGGCGGGCCGCGGGAATTTCTTCAGCCATCGTTGCGCGTGTCCGGCGCGCCAACGATGCGTCGGTAGTCGGCCGCAATTGCCGATGGCGCATGTGGCGGCGAGAATAGGGCGCGTAACTCCGCTTGCGGATTGATCAAGAAGATCGTCGCCGAATGATCGACGGTGTAGCCGCCGTCGCCGGTCTCCGTGATGACGACAGGGACGCCGAGATTGCGTGTGAACTCATCGAGCGCCGCCTGTTCGCCGGTGATTCCGGCGAATGAATCGCTGAAATACTTCACGTAGGAGGCAAGTTGCTCGGGTGTGTCGCGCTTGGGATCGACCGAAACCAGGATCACGTGCGGACGTTGCTCTGCGGGCAGGTCGCTGAGCGACTGTTCGACCGAGGACAGCATCCGCAACGTCATCGGGCACACGTCGGGACAGTTCGTGAAGCCGAAGAAGAGGAAGGTCCACTGATTCGCGAGTCGATCTCGGTCGTAGGGCTTTCCTTCGTGGTCCACGAGTGAAAACGCCGGCAACGGGCGCGCTGGTTCCAACAAGGTGCCCGTGCTGAGCGCTGCAGCTCGAGCATCGTCTGCTGGCCGCAATAGGGCGCGCGACAGCAGCATGCCCGCGATGACGGCTACAATGGCGAGTGTGATCGCGGCCGCGATCGATGTCTTGCGTTTCATCATGACCCTCGACCCGGAAGTATCGCATGTCGGATAGCTTGCTGCCGCCCCTGACCGTCAAGCAGCTCATAGAGCGCGGCGCGAAAGCCTTCGAAGACGCGCAGCTTTGGTTTGGTCACGGCAGCGACAACGCGTTCGACGAAGCGGCCGAGCTCGTGTTCTTCGGCGCCGGGCTTCGCCATGAGGAAGCGCGCGCGGTGTACGACACGGTCTTGGAGCCGGATCGGCAGGCGCGCGTGACCGAGCTGTTCGAGCGCCGTATCCGGGAACGCGTGCCCGCTGCCTATCTCACTCGGCGGATGTGGTTCGCCGGGCACGAGTTCTACGTCGATGAGCGCGTGCTCGTGCCGCGCTCGCCGATCGCAGAGCTCGTCGAAGCGCGCTTCGAGCCGTGGATCGATGCCGGGCGCATCCGCAGAGTGCTCGACATCGGAACGGGCTCGGGCTGCATCGCCATTGCAAGTGCGCTCGCGTTGCCGGAAGCGCGTGTTGATGCTGCGGATATCTCGAGCGACGCGCTCGCAGTAACCGCGATCAATATCGCGCGTCATCGGGTTCAAGAACGTGTGCGCGCGCTTCGTTCCGATGTGTTCGACGCTTTGCGGGGCGAGCGATACGACGTGATCGTGTCCAATCCGCCCTACGTCGGCGACGAAGAGCTCGCGAGCTTGCCGCTCGAATATGCTCGCGAGCCCCGCTTGGGGCTGCATGGCGGGAGCGACGGGCTCGAAATCGTGCACCGAATACTGAGCGGAGCGGCGGCGCATCTGAGCGAGCACGGAATACTGATCGTCGAAGTCGGTAACTCGGAAGAGGCGCTCATCGATGCCTATCCTCGCGCGCCTTTCACCTGGCTGGAGTTCGAGCGCGGCGGGGGCGGCGTCTTCTTCCTCACCGCGGCGCAGCTGCGCACGATAGAATGAACGGGTTGACGGTTGACAGTTGACAGTTGACGGCCGGACAAGAGCCGTAGGTCTTCTGACCGTCAACCGTCAACCGTCAACCGTCAACCGTCAACCTAACGATTGTAGCGCTTCATGTCCGGCAACACCTTCGGTGCCTTGTTCACAGTCACGACGTTCGGCGAGAGTCACGGGCCCGCGCTCGGTGCGATCGTCGACGGGTGTCCGCCGGGGCTCGAGCTCTCGGAAGCCGACCTGCAACCTGATATCGACCGGCGCCGTACCGGCACGTCGCGGCACACGAGCCAACGTAAGGAGCCCGATCGAGTCAAAATCTTATCGGGGGTATTCGAAGGGCGCACGACGGGTACGCCGATCGGCCTCTTGATCGAGAACGAAGACCAGCGCTCGCGCGACTACGACAAGATCAAAGATCGGTTCCGACCTGGTCATGCCGACTACACGTATCAACAGAAGTACGGCTTTCGCGATTACCGCGGCGGCGGACGCTCGTCGGCGCGCGAGACCGTCATGCGCGTTGCCGCGGGTGCGATCGCGCGCAAGTATCTGCGCGAGCGGCTGTCGATCAACATACAGGGCTACCTCGCGCAGCTTGGACCACTCAAGCTGGAGCCGAAATCGCTCGCGACCGTATACGACAACCCGTTCTTTTCGCCTGACCCTTCGCGGCTCGAAGAGCTCGAGCGCTACATGATCGATCTGCGTCGCGCAGGCGATTCCGTCGGCGCGCGAGTGAACGTGATTGCGACCGGCGTGCCGCCCGGGCTCGGCGAACCCGTGTTCGATCGACTGGATGCCGACATCGCGCATGCCATGATGAGCATCAACGCAGTCAAAGGGGTCGAGATCGGTGCCGGGTTTGCCTCGGTCGAGCAGAAGGGCAGCGAGCACCGGGATCAGATTTCCCCTGAAGGCTTTCTCTCGAACAATGCGGGCGGCGTGCTCGGCGGCATCTCGA
>JAAYXG010000302.1 GCA_012516015.1 Lysobacteraceae bacterium
GAGCTTTTCTTCGGTTACGGGCGCTATCAACGGGCAATGGACGTGTGGAAGTGGCTGCAGCGCCTGCCGGGACCCGTACGGGCAGCACTTTCGAGCACGCTTGGAAGGTACGCGGGACAGGAAGGACGCACGAGCAAACTTGCGCAACTCGCGAACGAGCTGCGTGCGCGCTCCATTGAATCGATCTACCGGGATCGCGTCTCACGGTGGAGATTCCCGGAAGCCGTCGTGCGCGAAAGCCGCGAGCACCCGACGCCCTTTACCGACGAGCGGGAATGGCTCGCCGCCGGTGACGAAGCGCACTCGCTCATGTACTTGGATTTCGTCACGTACTTGCCCGAGGACATTCTCACGAAGGTAGATCGTGCGACGATGGCGGTCGGTTTGGAGGCGCGTGCGCCGCTACTCGACTATCGGGTCGTCGAGCTCGCGTTTCGTGTACCGTACGACATGAAGAAGCGCGGCACGGAGCAGAAATGGCTCCTGAAACAGCTTCTGCGGAAATACTTGCCGGATCCGCTCGTGTTTCGAGCGAAGAAGGGTTTCGGCGCGCCGGTCGCCGAGTGGCTGAAGGGCCCGCTGCGCCCGTGGGCCTCGGACCTCTTGAGCAGGGAGCGTCTACAGCGGGAAGGTCACTTCGATGCTGCCAGGATCAACGGGATCTGGGGCGAATTTCTCGACGGACAGCGCAAGTGGCACACGCATCTCTGGAACGTGCTGATGTTCCAGGCTTGGCTCGAATACCTTGGGCGGGCTCGTCGCCCGCCTGAGACAGTGTAAGGTGTAAAGTGTAACGTGTAGGGTAACAATCGCATCTGCGATGCAACGGTTCTCACGCGCTTACGTTAGACATTACACACATCACACTGCACGTCGAACGACTCATGAATGAAATCCATGTCCCCATCTCCCCCGGTGAGCTCATCGACAAGATTACGATCTTGCAGATCAAATCGGAGCGCATCACCGACCCGATCAAAGTGGCCAACGTGCGCAACGAGCTCGCCTTGCTCGAAGCGACTTGGCGCGAATCGTCGTTTGCAACGAGCGATATCGACGCCGAATGGGCCTCCTTACGGCGTATCAACGAAAAGCTGTGGGACGTCGAAGACCGTCTTCGCGAAAAGGAACGTGTCCGAACATTCGACCAGGAATTCATCGACCTCGCGCGAGCCGTGTACTTCACGAATGACGAGCGCGCTGCGGTCAAGCGCGAGATCAATACGAAGCTCGGCTCGAAGATCGTCGAGGAAAAAAGCTACGCGAAGTACTAACCGGTTGACGGTTGACGGCGCAGAGATCGGCATTTGATCATCACCTGTCAACCCGCTCCCTGTCTGCTTCGCGCCGAGGCGGGGAGCGAAGCTCGCGACTCTGTGGCGTGCTTGTGCTTCATACCTAAGAGCAATCGACCAAACGAGAAGTGTCGGGCACCCTCGTATACGAGGATCGAGAATGCCATCGTGGCCGCGAGCACGATCGCGAACTTGATCCAGGGGTCGTACGGCTGCGCGATGACCCAGTACGCCACGATGAGCATGATCGTCTGATGCAGAATGTAGACCGGATAGCTCGCATCGCGCGCCCAGCGGAGCAAGCGATTGTCCCGTGAAAGAAGATGCCGACCGTATCCTAGGAACGTCATCAACCAGCACCAGGTGAAAAGATTCGCGAGCATGCGCTCGAGTGGCGTGTCTCGCGGTGCCATGCCGCTTTCTATCAATGCGAGCACCGCGCCCGTCACGAGCACCGAGACGAGGAGGCCCCGCGTGCGCTGTTGGGCCAGCCAATCCCATGCGCCTCGCATGCTCGCGAGCACGACGCCATAGCCGGTCAGGAGCAAGTAGTGCACGAGGATGTACCAATCGTTGATGAGATCGTGACGCTCGGGAAAATGCGACTTGAGTAGTACCTCATTGACCCCGAGCGGCAATGCGAAGGCGTAGAGCCACCACCCCGGCACGAGCACCCTCGCTCGCTTCAAGAAGGCGATCAGCGGCAGCAGCAGCGGGACGTACACGTACAGGTAGACGATAAACCAAAGGTGATGCCAGCTGAAGTCGCCTCCCGGGTACGGCCTGAGCTGCAGCACGCGTTCGATGAAGAACGCGAGATACCCGCCTTCCCACTGACCGCGGAACAAGCGTTCCACGTAGACCTGCGGCGGCACGATGATGAACATACCGAGCACAAGGGGAACGAAGAGCCTCAGGGTACGCTCCTTCATCACGGCGCCAGGCGTACGTCGACGTGAAGCAAACCAAAGTCCGGCGCCTGCGATCACGAAGAGGAGCGGCATGCGCAGCCGATGCGCAATATCCATGGGACGTTGCAGCGCTTCGATGGTATCGGCATTCTGGATGTGAAAGTCCCACCCGACGAACAGCATCCCCGTGTGATAGAACAACAACACGAATATCGCGATGACTCGAA
>JAAYXG010000303.1 GCA_012516015.1 Lysobacteraceae bacterium
ACGACTGACATTTGCGAGGCTTCTGTGACGACACCCGCTGTACTTGCCCTAGAAGACGGCACGGTCTTCCATGGGCGGTCCATTGGAGCAAAGGGCAACACGACAGGCGAGGTGGTCTTCAATACCGCAATGACGGGCTATCAAGAGATCCTCACGGACCCGTCTTATTGCAGGCAAATCGTCACGCTCACCTATCCCCACATCGGCAACACCGGTGCGAATCCCGAAGACTTGGAAGCGGGCGCCGTGTACGCGGCGGGCCTCATCATTCGCGACTTGCCGGCCGCCTATTCGAGTTGGCGCGCCGCGGAGTCGCTCGAAACCTTTTTACAGCGCGGCAAGATCGTCGCGATCGCGGAGATCGACACACGCAAGCTCACGCGCATTCTCCGCGAGAAAGGTGCGCTCGCCGGCTGCATCATGACGGGCGAGAAAGTCGATGCAAACGCGGCGGTGCATGCTGCTCGCCGATTCCCTGGCCTGAAAGGCATGGACCTCGCGAAGGTCGTATCGACGAAGCGCGTGTATCAATGGAACGAAGGGACGAACTGGGGGCTCGAGCAGGGCCCGAAGTCGCGTCCCGGGCAGCGCTTGCACGTCGTTGCATACGACTTCGGCATCAAGCGCAGCATTCTGCGCCGCATGGCCGATCAGGGATGTCGTATCACCGTGGTACCTGCGCAGACGCCTGCCGAGCGCGTGCTCGAAATTAATCCCGAGGGCATCTTCTTGTCGAATGGTCCCGGCGATCCCGAGCCCTGCACGTACGCGATCGATGCGATCACGAAACTCCTCGAGACCGACATTCCGATTTTCGGCATCTGTCTCGGACATCAATTACTCGGTCTTGCGAGCGGCGCAAAGACCATGAAGCTGAAATTCGGCCATCACGGCGCAAATCATCCCGTGCTCGACCTCAAGACAGGACGAGTGCTGATCTCGAGCCAGAACCACGGGTTTGCAGTCGATGAAACGACGCTCGGGCCCAACGTTCAAGCGACGCACAAATCGTTGTTCGATGGCACGCTCCAAGGCCTCGAGCGGACCGATCGGCCCGCGTTCAGCTTCCAGGGGCACCCGGAGGCAGGTCCCGGTCCGCATGACGTTAGCGGTTTGTTCGCGCGCTTCATCGCGATGATTCACGACCGCCTCAATGCCCAGAGCGCGGCCCGAGAGGCGGGTCAGCGCGCGGCGGCCGAGCGCTGACGATCCCGATTGGGAGGAGCGAATCCTCCGATCTCACGACGAGCAACACGAAGCTCAACTTGCACGCAAGTCGAGCTGACCTCGAGCGAACGAAGAAATGCCGAAAAGAACCGACATCGAGAGCATTCTGATCATCGGCGCCGGCCCGATCGTCATCGGGCAGGCATGCGAGTTCGATTATTCCGGCGCTCAGGCGTGCAAGGCGCTCAAGGAGGAAGGCTATCGCGTCATTCTCGTGAACTCGAATCCGGCGACGATCATGACCGATCCGGACACGGCGGATGCCGTGTACATCGAGCCGGTCGACTGGCGAGTTCTGGAGCGCATCATCGAGAAAGAAAAGCCGAGTGCGTTGTTGCCGACGATGGGCGGGCAGACGGCGCTCAACTGCGCGCTCGACCTCGTGCGCGAAGG
>JAAYXG010000304.1 GCA_012516015.1 Lysobacteraceae bacterium
AGATGCGCCGTCCGCGCGTTTTGAATACCTGACGCGTTACTCGTACACTGGCGTTCGCCGGCTGCTCCGAAACTGAGCATTCTGCACGTGTCGAGCAAGCGCCTCCTGGTTAAGTTTCGTGACTGCGGTCACTCCTGATAGGGTCATTGGCTCTTCGATCGTTGCATGTATCTCGAGCTGTTCAAACTACAAGAGCTGCCGTTCCGGCTGACCCCGGACCCGGCATTCCTGTATTTGTCGAAGCACCATGCGCGCGCCAAAGCGTACATGGAATCGACGATCTGGTTCACGGACGGCTTCGTCGTCATTACGGGCGAGATCGGCTCGGGCAAGACGACCCTGATCGAAACCTTTCTCAAGGAGCTCGAGAAGGATGTCGTCGTCGCGCAGATCAACCAGACGCAGGTTTCCGCTATCGAGTTCTTGCAGTCGCTGCTCGTGCAGTTCGGCTTTCAGCCGTTTCGAATGAAAAAGGCCGAGCTGCTCGCGACCTTGAACGAGTTCCTGATCGAGCAATATGCAAACGGGCGGCGCGTACTCTTGATCGTCGACGAGGCACAAAATCTCTCGAACAAGGTGCTCGAGGAAATTCGGCTTCTCTCCGGCGTGGAGACGACGAAAGAGAAAGTGCTGCGCATCATCCTTGCGGGCCAACCCGAGCTCAACGACAAGCTCAATTCGCCGAGTCTCGTACAGCTCGCGCAACGCATTCGACTGCGCTTCCACTTGACGGCGCTGTCGAAGTCCGACACGGTCGCCTACATCCAACATCGTCTCGAAGTCGCCGGGTCGCAGGGCCGTACGATATTCGAGCCCGACACACACCCGATCATTTTCCGATACACGGGCGGTATCCCGCGTCTCGTGAATACGTTGTGCGACACCGCCATGATGTCCGCTTACGCGCAGGACCGAGATGTCGTCACGACCGAAGACATCCGAGCCGCGATCGAGGAACTGCAGTGGGTCGAATACACCGAACGCTCGGTGCGCCTGCAAACGCTGCATGGCCCGGTCGGCGGCGAATTGTCGGGAGATCGGGAACGCTCTTCGGATCGACGGATCGTGCTCGGGCGCATCCTCGTCGGCTTCAATGGCCAAACGATCGCGGAGCGAGAGCTCACGCCCGGGCGTTTCATCATCGGACGCACGCCCGACAACGATCTGCAGATCGACAGCAAGTACATCAGCCGTCATCACGCACAGATCATCACTTCGCTCCATACGTGCGTGCTCGAAGATCTGAACAGCACGAACGGCATCTACGTGCGCGCAAAGCGCGTGCGACGACGGATGCTGAACGACGGTGACGTCGTTCAGATCGGCCAGCACGAGATCATGTACTTCGACGAGCGAATGGCGCGCACGCGCATCCCGGCCGACGGCGAGGACGACGCGGTGCCGTTACTCAACGATCCCGTGCAAAGCGACCAAGGGCCGGCCGCGACGATTGCCGAAGACGATGAAGTCCAGCCCCTCCCCGCCCGCGAAGCCGGCACCCTGAAAAGCTAGGCAAAGACGGAAGTCTTTGCCGTATCCCGTTGGAAAACGGGATC
>JAAYXG010000305.1 GCA_012516015.1 Lysobacteraceae bacterium
AGCACGCTCATGCAATCGCCGCGGTTTGGCGTGAGGTTCACGTCGAAGATGACGTCGCTCAAGGAGAGTGCCTCCTCAAGCGGCGCTCCGGTAGGCAATGCCTCGGGCAGATCGTAGAGCCCGCTCGAATCGTCGGCGAGCGCAAGCTCCTTGGCCGAACAAAGCATTCCGGACGATTCGACACCCCGAAGTTTCGCTTTCTTGATCTGCATGCCATTCGGCAGCACCGCGCCGATCTTCGCGAGCGGCGCCTTCATGCCCACACGAACGTTGGGCGCGCCGCAAACGATCTTTAGGTGCTCGACGCCGTCCGACACGCGGCATACGTTGAGCTTGTCGGCATCGGGGTGTTTCTCGACGGCGAGCACCTCGCCGACGACGACACCTTTCAGGTCCGGCCCGGCACGGTGCACGCCTTCGATCTCGAGACCGGCCATCGTGAGCGCGTGGGCAAATGCGGAGACGTCCATTTCGACGTCGACCCATTCGCGAAGCCAATCCAGACTGATCTTCATAGACTACAGGCCTTAGGCTCCGGACTTTCGCAAGACACGCGCAAACGCGCGCGGCCACCGGCCACCGTCCGCTGTCTGCCATTCACACGCGCACGCCTCATGCGAACTGCCTCAAGAAGCGCAGGTCGTTCTCGAAATACATGCGGATGTCCGTCACGTTGTAGCGAAGCATCGTCAATCTATCGATACCCATGCCAAAGGCATAGCCCGTGTAGCGCTCGGTATCGATATTCACGGCGCGCAGCACGTTCGGATGCACGACCCCGCAACCCGCGACTTCCACCCACCCGGTGTTCTTGCACACGCGACAACCGGAGCCGCCGCACGAGACGCACGAAATATCGACTTCGGCCGATGGCTCGGTGAACGGGAAGTACGACGGGCGCAGCCGCATCTTGACGTCCTTCTCAAAGAGCGCCTTCATGAAGCTGTGCAAGATCGCCTTCAGGTTTGCGAAGGAAATCCCTTCGTCGACCACGAGGCCCTCCACCTGATGGAACATCGGCGTGTGCGTCATGTCGGAATCGCAGCGATAGACGCGGCCCGGAACGATCACGCGCACCGGTGGCTTTTGGCGTTCCATCACTCGCACCTGCACGGGCGAGGTATGCGTGCGCAGCAGCCGCCCGTCCGGAAAATAGAACGTGTCGTGCATTGCCCGTGCGGGATGATTCGCCGGGATATTCAACGCTTCGAAGTTGTGCCAGTCGTCTTCGATCTCGGGGCCTTCGGCGATCTCGAACCCGGCGCTTCTGAAGATTTGTTCGATCCGGCGGCGCACGCGCGTGACCGGGTGCAACCCGCCGATCCGCTGCCCCCGGCCTGGGAGCGTGACATCCACCGCATCGCTCGCGAGTTGCTGCGCCAAGGCTTGCTCTTCGAGTTTCGCACGCTTGTTCTCGATCGCGCCGAGCAGCTCGTCCTTTGCTTCATTGATCCTTGCGCCGGCCGTACGGCGTTCTTCGGGATCCATGCCGCCGAGCGACTTGAGCAGCGCGGTGATCTCGCCCTTCTTACCGAGCAAGCGGATACGCACTTGCTCGAGCTGATCGATGCTCGCGCTCCGAGAAATGTCGGCGCGCGCGCGCTCGACGACGGAAGACAGGTCTACGGCGGTTTCGGTCATGACGCTAGTGTAGCGGCAAACATGCGAGTCGACAGACTGCAGCCGACAGGCCACAGCGAGAAGCGCGGAAAGCAATCGAGCGCCGGACGGCGCTCGATTCTGCCTGTGAGCTGTAGCCTGTGGCGTAGCGAGCGCTACGCCGCCTGTTTCAGCAGGCTGTCTCTCGCCTTCTGTGCGATCACGCCGAAGGCGGCCGGATCGTGGAAGGCAAGGTCCGCGAGAACCTTACGATCGATCGACATACCAGCGGCATTCAAGCCTGCAATGAGTTTGCTGTACGACAAGCCGTGAACCCGCGCTTCCGCGTTGATGCGCGTGATCCACAACGCGCGCATGTTGCGCTTGTTCGCCTTGCGATCGCGATAGGCATACTGACCGGCCTTGATGACGGCCTGCTTCGCAACGCGGTAAACCTTACGACGAGCGTTGTAGTAGCCCTTGGCTTTCTTGAGGACCTTCTTGTGACGGGCGCCGGCGATGACGCCTCTCTTGACGCGTGCCATGTCTCACTCCTTACTTCGCGTGCGGTAGCAGCTGCTCGAGCCGCACCAGATCTTGCTTCGCGACCATGCTCGGCGCGCGCAGCTGACGCTTACGCTTGCTCGGCTTCTTGGTCAGGATGTGACGACGATGGGATTGGGCTCGCTTGAACCCTTTGGCAGTTTTGCGAAAACGCTTCGCAGCTGCCCTGTTTGTCTTCAACTTAGGCATGAAAAAAGAGCTCCTTGGCTCTGTTGTATAGCCCTTGAGGAATGCTCGTGAAGAAC
>JAAYXG010000306.1 GCA_012516015.1 Lysobacteraceae bacterium
ACGCGCTTGCGCGTCACGCGTCGCGCGTCACTCCGTCATCCGTTGTCTGATCCTCGATGAGGACCTCCCAAGCCGGCGTCTCCAGATCGTCGAATTGTCCGTTGCCGACCGCCCAGAAGAACGCCCAGAGGCCGAAGACCACGAGCACGAGCGTCAATGGGATGAGAACGAAGAGAATGCTCATGATGCTTGCTGCTATAGGGCTCTACAGGGCTTGGGGCTTGGGGCGTGGGCCGGAGAAGCAGTTTCAGAGGCTGTAGCCAGAGATGAATTCGTTTCGCGCGACTGCACTTGCACGTTCTGCAAGCGCCACTTCTCTTTCGGGCCCGAGCCCCAAGCCCCAAACCCCTTGCCCACTCGCATGGCGTTGAGCACGACCGCCACCGAGCTCAGCGACATGCCGATCGCAGCGGCCCACGGGGGAATGAATCCGAGCGCCGCGAGCGGAAGGCCGCAGAAATTATATGCGGCGGCCCAGACGAGATTCTGCTTGGCGATCTTCATCGTGCGCCGCGCGGTTTCGATCGCGCGCGGCAACGCAGCCAAGCGTTCGCCGACGAGCACGATGTCGGCGGCGGCGAGCGCAAGCGCGGCGCCACGGCCCATCGCAATCGAGAGGTTCGCGGCGCCTAGCACCGGTGCATCGTTGATGCCGTCGCCGACCATCGCGACGTGCACCCCATCGCTTTGCAAGCGTTGAACGCGCTCGAGCTTCTGTGCAGGCGAGCCTCGTGCGGCGTAGGTGTGGATGCCGCATTGTGAGGCGATCTTCGCTACGACGGGACGAACGTCGCCGCTCAGAATCTCGCTCTCGATCCCCAACGAACGCAGCACGGCAACGGTCTCGGCCGCATCCGAACGCAGCGAATCGCTGAAAGCGAACTGCGCGAGCGCTTGCTCCTCGTCGCCCAACGTCACGGTCGCGAACGGATCGGAAGGCTCCGCCGCATCGAGCGATTCCCCTCGAAGGGCCGCAACGAAATCCGCGCGCCCGAGCCGATAGCGACGGCCGTCGATCATCCCTTCGATGCCGAGCCCTGGCTCGACGCGCGCGTCGAGCACCGTGCCGACATCGATGTCGATGGCCTTTGCGGCCTCGGCAAACGCCCTCGCGATCGGATGCTCGGACACCGTCTCGAGCGTCGCGGCGATTTCCAAGCACGTTGCAGCAGGGAGCGTGCCGAGCTGTGTCGTACCCTGCAGGCGCACTTCACCCCGTGTCAGGGTACCGGTCTTGTCGAATACGATCCGCTCGACTTTCGCGAGCGACTCGATCGCATCCGCGTTCGTCACGAGGACGCCTTGACGTGCGAGCGCACTGGTTGCCGCTGCAAGCGCCGCGGGCATCGCAATGGCGAAGGCGCACGGACACGCGACGACGAGCACCGCCAGCGTCGCGGGGAACGCACGGGACGGATCGACGGCAAGCCAGATCGCGCATACGCCGCCGGCGGCAAGCAGCACGTAGCGCAAGAAATTGGCCGCGGCACGATCGGCCGCTTGCGCGATCGCCGGCTTCTGAGATTGCGCGCGTCGTAACAGCGAGACGATGCCCGACAACACCGTCTCTTGACCGATCGCGGTGACGCGTATCGTGATCGGCGCCCGCACGTTCAGGGTTCCGGCAGACACGTTGTCGCCGTGCTTGCGTCGAACCGGCGTCGATTCGCCCGTGAGCAGCGCCTCATCGAAGCTCGATTCTCCTTCGACGATGACGCCGTCGGTCGGCACGATCTCGCCCGCGCGCACGATCACGAGATCCTCGCGCGCGAGCGCCGCGGTCGGGACGTCCTCGAGAAGGCCGTCGCGCAGGCGATGCGCCGTCGCGGGCACGTGACGCGTCAGCGCATCGGTCACACCGGTCGAGCGATGTCGCGCCGACATCTCGACGAACCGGCCGAGCGTCAAGAAGAACACGAACATCGTCACCGAGTCGAAGTAGACCTCGCCGTGCCCGACGAACGTATTCCAAGCGCTGGCCGAAAAGGCGAGCAACAATGCCGCGCTCACCGGCACGTCCATACCGACCGTACGCGCGCGAAGACTCGTCCACGCATTCGTGAAGAACGGCTTACCCGCGTAGACCATCACCGGCGTTGCAACAATCAAGCTGACGAGGCGGAAGTAGTGCAGCAGCTCCGGGTCGATGGTTTCGCCGGTGAGATCGGCGGCGTACGCCGCAACGGCGAACATCATGACCTGCATCATCCCGAACGCCGAGACAGCAAGCCGCTTGAGCGCGGAGCGACGCTCCTGCTCGCGAACGCGCACGAGCGTCTCGTCGCTCGCGGGGTAAGGGCGATAGCCGAGCCTCGCGATCATGCGCAGGAGTTGGCCTAGATTGAGCTGCGAAGAATCGAATTCCACATGGGCGCGCCCGGTCGCGGAGTTGAGCTCGATCTTGGCGACCCCGGGTGTGCGACTGACGATTCGATCGATCAGCCAGCCGCAGGCCGCGCATCGCAAGCCTTCGACGAGCAGCGGTACGCTACAGATCTCGCCTCGGTGCGTGACGAATTGATTCGCGACTTCCTCGCGCTCGTACGCCGCCCAGGTATCTTCCTGCAAGGCGCTCTCATCCGGACGCGCGGAAGGCGCCTCTCTGAAGCGATAAAAATCGTCGAGCCCAGCCCCCGCGATCAGCTCCGCGACCGCAAGACATCCGGCGCAGCACACCGGCTCATCGCGGCCGTGGATGCGCGCGGTGAATGTCGAACCGTCGAGGGGCTCGCCGCAGTGGAAGCAGCAAGGGGCTCGGGGCGTCGGGCTCGGGGCGTGGGTCGGAGACGAGACAGCAGCAACAGAAGGCGCTGCACCTGCAGCGTGTCCGGCCCACGCCCCGAGCCCTACGCCCCGAGCCCCCTTCTTCATATTCCCGCCGGCGCGATGAAGCGCGCTTCGGCGCGCGATTCGACGCCGGAGCCGTCCGTTGAGGTGGCGATGACTTCGATGTCCTGCCCGCCGCGAACCGTGGAGGGAACGCGGATACGCGCGACGATGCTTACGATGCCTTCTGCATCGACGATGTACGTCGGCGCTTCGGTGTCGAGCTGGGCCTCGTGCAATCCTTCGACGCGCAGGCGCATCTCATGCGGCTTCGTATCCTTGTTGACGAGCCGGATCGTATAGACGTTCTCGATGTCGCCGTTATCGAGGCGGCGATAGAGCGCGTTACGATCGCGGAGCACGTCGATCTCGACGAGCGGGCGATTGGCCACCGCTAAGAAGAATCCGGCGATCAATAAAACGAGCGCCGTACCATAAATAAGGGTACGCGGACGGAGGACGCGAGTCTTGTCGCCTTCCATTGCCGCTTGTGTCGTGTAGCGGATCAGTCCTCTTGGGTATTGCATCTTCTCCATGACATCGTCGCACGCGTCGATGCACGCGGCGCACGCGATGCACTCGAGCTGCAGTCCCTTGCGGATATCGATGCCCGTCGGACACACCTGTACGCAGATGTTGCAGTCGATGCAGTCGCCGAGATTGCGGCTGCGCGGATCGACGGCGCGCGGGCGTGAGCCGCGCGGCTCGCCGCGCGCGGCATCGTAGGAGATGATGAGCGTATGGCGATCGAACATCGCGCTCTGAAAGCGTGCGTACGGGCACATGTACTTGCACACTTGCTCGCGCATGTAGCCGGCGTTGCCGTAGGTCGCAAAGCCATAGAACAGCATCCAAAACCATTCCCACGACCCGAGCGAGAGTGTCGCGACTTCTTTCGCGAGCACGGGGATCGCCGTGAAGTAGCCGACGAACGTGAATCCCGTGAAAAGGGAAAACCCGATCCAAAGCGCTTGTTTCGCGCTCTTGCGTAGGATCTTGTTCGCGTTCCATGGGCCTTGGTCGAGCTTCATGCGCCGCTGGCGGTTGCCCTCGGTCCAGCGCTCCATCCACACGAAAATCTCGGTCCATACGGTTTGCGGACAGGCATAGCCGCACCAGAGCCGTCCCGCGAGGGCCGTGAAGAAGAACAACGACAGCGCGGCGATCACGAGCAGCCAGGTGAGCAGGAAGAAATCCTGCGGGAAGAACGTGAGCCCGAAGACGTAGAACTTGCGCGCCGGCAAATCGAATAGCACGGCCTGTCTGCCGTCCCAGCGGATCCACGGCAGGACGTAGAACACGCCGAGCAGCGCGATGACGGAGATCACGCGCAAACGATTGAAGCGGCCGCTAACCTCGCGCGGATAGACCTTCTGATGCGCGCTGTAAAGTCCGGTGGAGGGCGGTTCTTTGAGTACGGCGTTCAATGGCAGCGGTTAGCAATTGGCGGTGGGCGGAAAGTCGGATCGCCCCTGCGATCCTCGATCCGCTACCAGGTTAGACATCATCGGTTCCATCGGTTCGCCGCGTCTCGACCAAGAACGCGGTGAACGCGCTCGCGAGCGCGCAGCTCATCCAAAAGAAGAAGAAGCCGACGGCGTAGCCGGTCATGCGATCGCGGGCCCACGACGGCGGCGCCTCGTCGTCTCCGATCAACAGCGGATCGACGAATGCGAAGCACACCATCGTCGCGACGCACGCCGTGAGAAACGACGCCCACACGACGACACCGACATCGAGCTGCGTTCGCTTGTTCATGTGGTGTTGGGCTCTGGGCTCTGGGCGCTGGGCTGCTCGCCAGAGGAAGAACGGAGTGTTGGAGTCGTAGCTTCACCATCGGCGTCGGAGCTGGCGCTAGCTTCATTCTGGCCAGAGCCCAGCGCCCAGCGCTCAGAGCCCAGGCTCATCACATAGGCCGCCAGCAGTTTCACCTTCGCTTCGCCGAGCAACTCGAGATGTGCCGGCATTTGATTGTCGCGGCCATGTGTGATCGTCGCGCGAATCGAATCGAAGTCGCGGCCGTGCAGCCATACATCGTCAGTGAGGTTCGGCGCGCCGAGAGCGGTGTTGCCCCGTCCATCCATGCCGTGACATGCGGCGCAGAGCATCTCGAAGTGCTGCTTGCCCGCCGCGATCCAATCTTCAGGCGCCTTGCCGCCCGACAAAGACACCACGTACGAGGCGACTTCATTGACGCCGGCCTCGCCGAGCGCGCTGCCGAGCGCGGGCATGATGCCGTGGCGGCCGTGCGCGATCGAGGCATAGATCGTGTCGGGATCGCTGCCGTACAGCCAATCGTCGTCGGTCAGATTCGGGAAGCCTCTCGCGCCGCGCGCATCCGAGCCGTGGCACGTCGAGCAGTTGGCGGCGAAAAGGTTCTTTGCGGTGGACATCGCGGCCGCATCGCGTGCGAGCGCTTCGAGGGGTTGGTCCTTGACGAAGGCAAGCCGCGCTTCCAGTTTCTCGCGCGCGATCGCGACCTGCTTCTCGTACTGATCGACTTGGCTCCAGCCGCGAATGCCGGTGAAGTTGCCGAGGCCGGGGAAAATCGCGAGATATACGAGCGCGAACAGAATCGTGATGATGAAGAGCCCGAGCCACCAGCGCGGTAGCGGGTTGTTGTACTCCTCGAGATCCCCGTCCCAAACGTGTCCGGTCTTCTCGACCGTACCGTCAGCCGCGGGCGCGGCTTCGCCTGTCGGCGTGCTGCGATCGCGTGCGGTCCACCACATCAGCCACGCGCACGCGAGAATGTTGACGAGGGTGAAGACGATGATGAAGAGGCTGGCGCCTTTCGTCATGATCATGATTGCTCACCCCGCGTGTCGACGGCATCGCTCTCGAGCGGCAGCATTGCGGCCGCCTCGAAATCCGCCTTGCGATGCTTGCTCCACGCCCAGATCCACAATGCGATGAAGGCTGCGAACGTCGCGAGCGTCAGCAGTCCGCGAATCGTTCCGATGCTCATGGTCGCCCCTCTGCCTGTGCGCGCGCAGCCTCGAATTGCGCGGCGTTGCTCAATTGATCGGGAAGCTCCGTCGACGGCTTGCCGCGGAATTTGAGGCCTTGCATGTACGCGATCAGCGCGTCCATCTCGGTCTTGCCTTTGACCGCATCGGCCGCCGCCGCGATGTCTTCGTCGGTGTAGGGCACGCCGATGCGGCGCAGTGCCCGGAGTTTGTTCGTTGTGGCGTTGCCGTCGAGCTCGCGTTCCGCGAGCCACGGGAAACCCGGCATGTTCGATTCCGGCACGACATCGCGCGGATTGATCAGATGCACGCGGTGCCATTCGTCCGAGTAGCGTCCGCCGACGCGCGCGAGATCCGGACCGGTGCGCTTCGAGCCGAACTGAAACGGGTGGTCGTAGACTGTCTCGCCCGCGAGCGAATAGTGGCCGTAGCGTTCCGTCTCCGCGGGCAACGGCCGCACCATCTGCGAATGACAGTTGTAGCAGCCTTCACGCACGTAGACGTCACGTCCTTCGAGCGCGAGCGGGTCGTACGGTTTCACGCCGGGCGAGGGCTCGACGACCGAGCGCTGTGCATAGAGCGGCACGATCTCCACGAGTCCGCCGATGCTGATGACGATCGCGATCAAGATGCCCATGAGGCCGATGCGTTTTTCGATGGTTGAATGGTTCATAAGAAGAACGGCTGTAGACTGTGGGCTGTAGGCTGTAGCCAGATAGCAGGCTGTAGGCTGTAGGCTGTGGGCTGTAGCCAGAAAAGAAGAGCGTCCAGCCTCCAGCCTCCAGCCGCGCACATTCGCTCGCTCATGCGTGCACCGGCGCCATGACGGGCACATCCACGGGCTTCGCTTCGCGCACGGTCTTCCACACGTTCACCGCCATGATCGCCATGCCGGTTAGGAACATGAGGCCGCCGAGCAGGCGAATGCCGTAGTACGGATAGGTGGCGCTGAGCGATTCGACGAAGGTGTACGTGAGCGTGCCGTCGTCGTTCGTCGCGCGCCACATGAGACCTTGCATGACGCCTGCGATCCACATCGAGGTGACGTAGAGCACGATGCCGATCGTCGCGATCCAAAAGTGCGCCTCCATGAGCTTGACGCTCCACATCTGCGCGCGGCCGAAGAGCTTCGGAATGAGCGCGTACATTGAGCCGATCGTGATGAAAGCGACCCACCCGAGCGCGCCCGAGTGCACGTGCCCGATCGTCCAATCGGTGTAGTGCGACAGCGCGTTCACGGTCTTGATCGACATCATCGGACCTTCGAAGGTCGACATGCCGTAGAACGAGAGCGAGACGACGAGGAACTTGAGAATCGGATCGGTGCGCAGCTTGTGCCAGGCGCCCGACAACGTCATCAAGCCGTTGATCATGCCTCCCCAGGACGGTGCGAGCAGAATCAGCGAGAACACCATGCCGAGCGATTGCGCCCAATCGGGCAAGGTCGTGTAGTGCAGGTGATGCGGCCCCGCCCACATGTAGATCGAGATGAGCGCCCAGAAGTGGACGATCGACAATCGGTACGAGTAGATCGGACGGCCGGCCTGTTTCGGCACGAAGTAGTACATCATCCCGAGGAAGCCCGCGGTCAGGAAGAAGCCGACCGCGTTATGGCCGTACCACCATTGCACCATCGCGTCGACGACGCCCGAGTACACGACATACGACTTCGTCGGCGACACCGGAATCGCGATGTTGTTGACGATGTGCAGGACGGCGATCGTGATGATGTATGCCGCGAAGAACCAATTCGCGACATAGATGTGCTTGATGTTGCGCTTGACGATCGTGCCGAAGAACACCACGCCGTACGCTACCCACACGGCCGCGATCAACAGATCGATCGGCCATTCGAGCTCGGCGTATTCCTTGCTCTGCGTGATGCCGAGCGGCAATGTGATCGCGGCGAGCACGATGACGAGCTGCCAGCCCCAGAACGTGAACGCGGCGAGCCGATCGGAGAACAAGCGCACGTGACAAGTGCGCTGCACGAAATAGTACGAGGTCGCAAAGAGCGCGCAGCCGCCGAACGCGAAGATGACCGCGTTCGTGTGCAGGGGACGAAGCCGGCTATACGTGAGCCAGGGAATGTCGAAGTTGAGGGCGGGAAACATGAGCTGGGCGGCGATCAGCACGCCGACGGCCATGCCGACGATGCCCCAGAACACGGTGGCGATCGTGAACTGGCGGACCACCTTGTCGTTGTAGTAACCGGACCTGGCTGGATCGG
>JAAYXG010000307.1 GCA_012516015.1 Lysobacteraceae bacterium
CGACGACCGGCGACTTCAATCGCTGGGCGAACTCACGCGCGGCGCGAAACTGCGCGCGACGCGCGCGTTGAGTGATATCGCCCGAAAGCACGACGACCTCGGGCTCGAGCTGCGCGGCCAGTGCGAGGAGCGCATCGACGACCGGTTCTTGATCAGTCCCGAAATGCGGGTCGGATACCTGCAGCAGCGTGCTCATTCCGAAGAAGCGCGATCCGCAGGCGCAACCATCAGCATCAGCCGCTGCGGCGCGATCGAGAACTCGAGCGGTGTACGCATCCACAAGAGCTCCCCGTCGGTCGCGACCTTGACCTTGCGTTCTCCTCTCACTCTCACTCGCAGGCGCTTGAACGGGAAGTTGCGCACGTTGCTGTCGTCCCCGAGCTGTCCGAGCGCGCCTCGCAGCGCCAACCACAGCAAAGTGCGACCTCCGACCGGCCGCACGATCACAGCCGCCAAGCGGCTTTGTTGCACATCTTCCGCCTCCGGTACGCCGATCCGCTCCAGCTGCAGAGGATTGTTGCCGACGAAGAGCGAAGGTGTACGCACGAGCTCGTTCCCCTCATCGTGCTCGATTTCGAGCACGAGCCGACGATAGCCTTTCAGCAAAGTCGCAAGACCGGCCCACAGCGCGACCGCGCGTCTGCGCCCGTATTGCCGAGTGTACGTTTCGCGTTCCTGCAGCAGATGCGGATGTAGGCCGAGACTCGCGTTGACGAGAAAGATGCGTTCGTTCAGGGCGCCGACTTGAACCGGTCGTATGCGCGCGGTGAGGAGCGCTCGCGTCGCGTCGCCGACATCGGAGGGGATGTCGTACGTCCGGCTCAGATAGTTGAACGTGCCTTGTGGGATGACGCCGAAGGGGCGGCCGGTCGCCAATAGCGCATGTGCCATTGCGTTGATCGTGCCGTCTCCACCGCCCACGATCACTGCGCCCGCGTTCCGGACGGCGGCTGCCACGGCGCTTGCGGCGATGGTTTCGATTTGCCGCGGCTGTTCGATGACGAAGAACTGATGCGGCTTGCGCTCCGCCTCGAGGATCTCTTGCATTTGCGCTCGACATTGCGCGGCGTTGCCGGATCCGGATCGAGCGTTGAGCACGATGTAGAAGGGCGTATCGCGCGTCAACGCGGGAATGAGCATGTGACGTTCTTGTGTGAAGCGTTGCCTATGGAATGCGCGGGGCCCTTGTAGGGTTTCCATCTCTGAGGCGACACAGCGTGATTTCCGACATTGGCACTGTGGAATCTCTGCGTGGCTTCCGTCCGGCGGTCCGCTAGAATCGGGGCACTCACTCTCGGAGCTTTCCATGAAACTCGTAGCGCAGATTCTTCTCGCCGTCGGCGTGTTCTCTTTCTCTGCCGGCATGTATGCCGCTGAGCCGGCGAACGAGGCTTCCTCCGCCGCCTCGGTCGAGGCGCTGCCCAAGGTCGATGTTCACAAGAGTCCGTCGTGCGGCTGTTGCGGAGCGTGGGTGGAGCACCTTCGCAAGCATGGCTTCGAGGTGACGACACACAACGTCGATAATCTCGGGCCGATCAAAGAGCGCGTCGGAGTACCCTACGGAATGGGTTCGTGTCACACGGCGGAGGTCGGCGGGTACTTCGTGGAAGGCCATGTGCCCGCGGAAGAAATCAAACGTCTGCTCGCCGAGAAGCCGAAAGCGAAAGGTCTCACCGTACCGCGCATGCCGATCGGCTCACCCGGCATGGAAAGCGGCGATCGCGTCGACCCGTACGAAGTTCATCTCGTGCACGAGGATGGGACGACGAGCGTGTACGCGAAGTACCCCAAAGAGAAGTGAACAGGAGACAGGGGATAGGGGATAGGGGGTAGTCGGAAGGAGACTGCAAGCTCGCTTCTGACTATCCCCTATCCCCTGTTCCCTATCCCCTTTCCCTACTTGCCGCCGGACACATCGATGAACGATCCGGTCGTATAGGACGCTTCATCCGAAAGCAGCCACAGGATGGCGCGTGCGACTTCTTCGGCAGTGCCGCCACGCTGCAGTGGCACTGAGCTCTTCAATCGATCGATACGGCCTGGCTCTCCGCCGCTCGCGTGCATCTCGGTATCGATCAAGCCGGGGCGGACCGCGTTCACGCGGATGCCTTCGTGCGCGACTTCTCGCGCAAGCCCAATCGTCATCGTATCGAGCGCGCCCTTCGACGCGGCGTAGTCGACGTACTCGTTCGGCGAGCCCAGCCGAGCGGCCATGGAAGAGACGTTCACGATCGAGCCGCCAGGGCCGCCTCGCGAGCGCGCCATGCGCCGAACGGCCTCGCGCGCGCAAAGGAACGACCCCACGACATTCGTTGCCAGCACGCGTGCGATGCGCGCCGCATCCATCTCTTCGAGGCGCATCTGTCGCTCGAGAATGCCTGCGTTGTTGACGAGCGCGGTGATCGTCCCGAGCTCCGCATCGATCTTGGCGAAGAGCCGCTCTACTTCGTCTTCCTTCGATACGTCGGCTGCGGCGTGAATCGCGAAGCCGCCCGCACGTCTGATCGCCTCGACGACCTGCTCCGCCTCATCCTTGCGGGCGCGATAGTTCACGCAGACGGCGTAGCCGGATGCCGCCGCCAGCATGGCGGTGGCGGCACCGATCCCTCTGCTTGCGCCGGTGACGAGAAGCACCTTCTTCATGCGCGCATCATCGCGCACTCGCGATCATGGCTTCAAATCGAGCTCCACGATGTCCGCGCGAACGGCCGATTCGGACACGTAGAGCTTGGCGAGGCAGGTCGGCAAGCTGAAGCGTCGTGGACCTGCGCTTCCTGGATTCAAGAACAGCACGCCGTCTTTGTTCGCGATGCTGGGCTTGTGCGAGTGGCCGGCGATGACTACGGAGACGTTCTCCGTCGCGGGATCGAAATCGAGCGCTTTCAGATCGTGCAAGACATGGAGCAAACGGCCGTGCACGCGCAGGCGCGCCGTCTCCGGGATCGCGTGCGCCCAAGGCTGCGTGTCGTTGTTGCCGCGCACGGCGGTGAGCGGGGCGATCCGTCCGAGCTCCGTCAGAATGCGCTCCGCACCGATGTCGCCCGCGTGAATGATGCGATCGCATCCATGCAAGAGCTCGAGCGCTTGCGGACGCAAGAGCCCGTGCGTGTCTGAGATCACACCGATCCAAGAGCGCTTCGATCCCCCGCCTCGCGTGTGCTTCACTCCTGCGGTTCCTCGCGCCGCAGCGGCACGAAGCGCACGGCCGTGACGTTCTTCTCCCGGAGCGTGCCGTCCTGCTCTTTGCGGATCAGCCGCAGCTCTTGAACGGAGTGGATCGGACCGACGGGGACGACCATCGATCCGCCCGGTTTCAGTTGATCGATGAGCGCTTGAGGAACGTGGTCCGGAGCTGCGGTGACGACGATGATGTCGAACGGTGCGTGCTCCGGCCAGCCGCCGTAACCGTCGCCGGCTCGCACCGTGACGTTGTCGTATCCCAGCGCATCGAGCACCGCCGCTGCGCTGCGAGCTAGCTCTTCCTCGATTTCGATCGTGTACACATGGTCGACGATCTCGGCGAGCACGGCAGCCTGATAGCCCGAACCCGTGCCCACCTCGAGGACGCGCGAATCCGCTTTGGGCTCCACGAGCTCGGTCATGAGGGCGACGATATAGGGCTGCGAGATCGTCTGCCCGCGGCCGATCGGCAGCGGTGTGTCGCGGTAGGCGTGCGGCTGCTCTTGTGCCGGGACGAAGCGATGCCGCGGCACTCGACGCATCGCATCGAGCACTTCCGGATTCTTGATGCCGCGTGCCGCGATCTGCTCGCTCACCATCGCCGCTCGAGCGGCTACGTAGTGTGCATCCTCGTTCGCCATCGCTGCGCTCGTCGTCGCGCCGCAGAGGAACAGGAGGCTCATCGTCACGCTGCGCAACGCTTCTACCTCGGAGCCGGGAGACGAGTATCACACAAGCTCGGAACCTCACTGGCAATCGTGTGTTATCGCTAAGTGCCGATCGACTCGCACACGCCGTCATGCGCGGAGGACTCATGCAACTGCCTACTCGACGGTTTTCTCTCTCGCAACGTCCGGGAAAATAGGGGCGGCGGAGCGTTGGATCTCGGCTGCGGCAGGCGTCGGGTTGCTCTTGTCGGCGTCTCGGGGCGGCGCGTTCGGCCGTCTCGCGCGTGCGAGCGCCGCCGCGTCGCTCTTGGCGCGTGCCTCGACCGGCTACTGTGCGGTGAAAAGTGCGCTGCAAGGAGAGGCGACCCTGCAGGACGGTTTGAAGCAGCAGTGGCAACGACTCGCCGATTCCTTCGTCGCGCCGAGCAGAGTGACACGAAGCATCGACAGCATGGAGACGCTGTATGCGCTCGAGCTGCAGGAGCTCTACAGCGCGGAAATACAGC
>JAAYXG010000308.1 GCA_012516015.1 Lysobacteraceae bacterium
CGGCGGTGGATCGACTGATCCAGCAGGCGATACTGCAAGTACTCCAACCGATCTTTGAGCCTCACTTTTCCGAATCGAGCTACGGCTTTCGCCCCCGACGCAGTGCACAGCAAGCCGTGCAAGCGGCGCGTGCGTTCGTTGCGCAAGGCAAGCGTTGGGTCGTGGATGTTGACCTGGAGAAGTTCTTCGACCGGGTGAATCACGACATTCTGATGTCGCGCGTGGCCCGTCGGATCACGGATGAACGAGTGCTCAAACTCATCCGCCGATATCTCGAAGCGGGTCTGATGCGCGAGGGGTTGAGCGAGATGCGAACGCAGGGCACCCCGCAAGGCGGGCCGCTGTCGCCGCTCTTGTCGAATCTCGTGTTGGATGATCTGGATCGAGAGCTGGAGCGGCGCGGGCACAGCTTCTGTCGCTATGCGGATGACTGCAACGTTTACGTTGCAAGCCGCAGCGCGGCGAAGCACGCGATGGAGGCGATCACGCAGTTCCTGGAAGAGGAGCTGAAGTTGCGCGTCAATCGCGACAAGAGTGCCTGGGCACGGCCGTGGGGGCGCAAGTTCCTGGGCTATAGCTTCACGTGGCATCGACAGACGCGCGTGAGAATCGCGGCCGAGAGCATCCAGCGCCTACGCGCGAAGGTACGCGAGTGCCTGCGTGCGGGGCGAGGTCGCTCTTTGCAAGCGACGATCAATGAACTGACGCCGCTGCTACGCGGTTGGATGAGCTACTTCCGGCTCACGCAAGTACGGGGTGTGTTGGAGGAACTGGACGGGTGGGTTCGACGCAAGCTGCGCTGCCTGATCTGGCGGCAGTGGAAGCGCACATTCACCCGAGCCAGAGCACTGCAGAAACGAGGGATCAGCGAAGTGGCTGCGTGGACCTCTGCGACCAACGGGCGCGGCGCCTGGTGGAATGCGGGCGCGGCCCACATGCATGCAGCGTTCGCGAAATCCTACTTCGATCGCTTGGGCCTCGTCTCGCTGGTGGACAGCCATCAGCGCTGGAGAGTGTTCTCATGAACCGCCGGATGCGGAACCGCACGTCCGGTGGTGTGGGAGGACGGCGGGCGTGAGCCCGCCTCCTACCCGATCCCGCATACGTTCGGCGTATTCGCTTGCGGCAAGATCGCTCCGCTTCCTTGCCAAGCCCCAAGCCCCGGGCCGTTAGCCGGAAGATCGCGCCGCTTCCCTTCTCTGGCCCAAGCCCCAGGCCCCGAGCCCCACGCCCCTATAAGAGCGGGACCAGCAGAAGCGCCACGATATTGATGATCTTGATCAACGGATTGATCGCCGGGCCGGCCGTGTCCTTGTACGGATCGCCGACGGTGTCGCCCGTCACGGCGGCCTTGTGGGTTTCGGAGCCCTTGCCGCCGAAGTTGCCTTCTTCGACGTACTTCTTGGCGTTGTCCCACGCGCCGCCGCCGGTGCACATGGAGATCGCAACGAACAAGCCGGTCACGATCGTGCCGATCAACAGGCCGCCGAGGGCGCGAATGCCGGCACCCTCGCCCATGAGATAGTTCATGCCGAAGGCGACGACGACGGGCACGAGGATGGGCAGCAGCGAAGGCACGACCATTTCCTTGATCGCGGCTTTCGTGAGCAGGTCGACGGCACGCGAGTAGTCGGGCTTCGCGGTGCCTTCCATGATTCCCTTGATCTCGCGGAACTGCCGCCGCACCTCGATCACGACCGCGCCCGCGGCGCGACCGACGGCTTCCATCGCCATCGCGCCGAAGAGATAGGGAATGAGGCCGCCGATGAACAGGCCGATGATCACGGCCGGATCGGAGAGCGAGAACTGCGCCATCACTCGCTGAGAGTCGGTGAGATGCGTCTCCAGGTTGTGCGTGTAATCGGCGAACAGGACGAGCGCGGCGAGGCCGGCCGAGCCGATCGCGTAGCCCTTCGTCACGGCTTTGGTCGTGTTGCCGACCGCATCGAGCGCATCGGTGATCGTGCGAACGTTCTGCGGCAAGCCGGACATCTCCGCGATGCCTCCGCCGTTGTCGGTGATCGGCCCGTAGGCATCCAACGCGACGATCATCCCGGTCATCGACAGCATCGCCGTGGCGGCAATCGCAATCCCGTACAGCTCGCCGAGCTCGTACGAGCCCCAAATCGCCGCGCAGACCGCAAGCACGGGCCACGCGGTCGAGCGCATGGAAATCGCCAAGCCGGCGATCACGTTCGTCGCGTGCCCCGTTTGCGAGGCTTCGGCCACGCGGCGGACCGGTTTGAATTCCGTTGCCGTGTAGTACTCGGTAATCCAGATGAGGGCCGCCGTGAGTGCGAGGCCGATGGCCGCGCAGCCGAACAGCGCGCCCGCTTGCTCGCCCATCAGCGCGTCGGTCACGAACCAGAAGGCGATCAGCGCCAGCACGCCGGAAACGGCGGTGCCGCGATAGAGCGCATTCATGATCTTGCCGCCGTCGGCGGCCTTCACGAAGAACGTGCCGACGATCGAGGCGACGATCGAGACTGCGCCTAGCAGCAGCGGGTAGAGGATGTAGTTGATCGCGATTCCGCCGTCCGCAGCCTGGAACAGCAAGCCGCCAAGCACCATCGTCGCAACGACGGTGACCGCGTAGGTCTCGAACAGGTCTGCTGCCATGCCGGCACAGTCGCCGACGTTATCGCCGACGTTGTCCGCGATGACGGCGGGATTGCGAGGATCGTCCTCGGGAATGCCGGCTTCGACCTTACCGACCAGGTCTGCGCCGACGTCGGCACCCTTCGTGAAGATGCCGCCGCCGAGTCGCGCGAAGATCGAGATCAGCGAGCCGCCGAATGCCAACCCGACTAGAGAATGCAGCGCGTGCTCGTCACCGACGAAACTGCGCATGAGCGCGAAGTACCCGGCCACGCCCAATAGCCCGAGGCCGACGACCAGCATTCCGGTAATCGCGCCGCCGCGAAAGGCGACCTGCAGTGCGGGATTGAGACCGATGCTCGCTGCTTGTGCAGTTCTTACATTCGCGCGAACCGACACGTTCATGCCGATGAAGCCAGCCGCGCCGGAGAGGATCGCTCCGATCGCGAAGCCGCCTGCTGTGACCCAGTCGCCGAGCGCGAGGCCCAGGACCACGAACAAGATGGCGCCGACGATGCCGATCGTTGTGTACTGACGATTGAGGTACGCCTTCGCGCCGGCCTGAATGGCGGCGGCGATTTCCTGCATCCGTTCGTTGCCGGCGGATTGCTTGTTGATCCAGCCTACCGAGAACACGCCGTACAGAACTGCAAGGACGCCGGCGGCGATTGCGAGCCAGAGCGCGACATCAGTAGACATCAACTTTTCCTCTCCGAGCGGGTCGTTTTGTATGCAACTCGAGCAGGGGTGGAATGCGAATGCGGCGCGCACCGCGCGCCGCATTCGATAGGCAAATCCACCCTAAAGGGGGGCGGGACTATAACACAAAGGGCTTTTTCAACTTCTTCTTTACAGGCGGATTTTTCAGCGTGACGTACTGCGGCAACCCATCCTTGTAAGGGGGGTAGTCCTCACCCTGAATCAGCGGGCCGAGGTACTTGCGGGCCTTGCTCGTGATGTGAAATCCGTCCGGCGTGATGTAGTCGCGCGGCAACATCTTCTCCTTGTTCGCGACGTCTTCGAGCTTCGCGATCCCGATCTTCCATTTGTAAGGTTTATCCCTGACGCGCACGATCGTCGGCATGACGGAGTTGTGTCCCTTGAGTGCCAGCTCCACAGCTGCCTTGCCGAGCGCATACGCCTGCTCGACGTCGACCTTCGAGGCGATGTGCCGTGCGGCGCGCTGCAGGTAATCGGCGACCGCCCAGTGATACTTGTAGTTGAGCTTCGACTTGACGATCTGCGCGATCACCGGCGCGACGCCGCCTAGCTGTGCGTGACCGAACGCGTCTCGCAGCCCGGCGTCAGAGAGAAACTTGCCCTGCGCGTTCTTCACGCCTTCGGAGACGATGATCGTGCAGAAGCCGTACTTCTCCACACACTGCTTGACTCGCGCACAGAATTTTTCTTCGTCGAAGGTGATCTCCGGGAACAGGATGATGTGGGGGCTCTCACCCGCCTTCGTCGCGGCGAGTCCGCCGGCGGCAGCAATCCAGCCCGCATGACGACCCATCACCTCGAGGACGAAGACTTTGGTCGACGTCTTGGCCATCGAAGCGACGTCGAATCCGGCTTCGCGAATCGAGACGGCCACGTACTTCGCGACCGAGCCGAAACCCGGACAGCAATCCGTGATCGGCAGGTCGTTGTCTACCGTTTTCGGTACGTGCACCGCCTGAATGGGATATCCCATCTTCTCCGCGAGCTGCGAGACCTTGAGGCACGTGTCCGCGGAGTCGCCGCCGCCGTTGTAGAAGAAATAGCCGATGTCGTGCGCCTTGAAGACCTCGATCAGACGCTCGTATTCCCGGGGGTCCTCTTCGATCTTCTTCAGCTTGTAGCGCGCGGAGCCGAAAGCACCGGATGGCGTATAGCGCAGGCCGCGGATCAAAGCCGCCGATTCCTTGCTCGTGTCGATGAGGTCTTCCTGCAGCGCGCCGACGATGCCGTGCCGTCCTGCATACAGCTTGCCGATTTTTCGTTTGTTCTTACGGCACGTCTCGATGACGCCACAGGCCGACGCGTTGATGACGGCAGTGACGCCGCCGGACTGGGCGTAGAAGGCATTGCGCGGTCGAGCTTTCGGCATAGGGAAGCATCCTCTTTATCTGTAGTGAAGTGGGCGCGAAGGATAGCGCACGAAGGAGCGCGCGGTTAGCGCTCAGTCGGTGCGCCACCGGTGGCTCGGCCGGCCCAGCCGCCGATTGCCGGCTGTCAGCGCTTCTTTCTTCCACCACTTTTCTGTAGGGTAGCGCCCCCAAAAACGATGCTTCGGGCGACCCACCGAAGCACACATCGACCGAGCCTGGCTCGGCTCGATTCTGGCCTGCCCGAGCAAGCTCGGGCTTTTCGCGAGGACTATCGAACATGCGTATCGTGTTGCTGGGGGCGCCCGGCTCGGGCAAAGGCACTCAGTCTCAGAAGCTGCAGGCGAAATATGGGGTGCCCCAGGTGTCCTCCGGAGACATTCTCCGCGACGCCGTTGCACGCGGGACCGAGCTCGGTTTGAAGGCAAAGGCGGTCATGGATGCCGGCCAGCTCGTCTCCGATGACCTCGTGCTCGGCCTGATTCGGGACCGACTCGCTCAGCCCGACGCGGCCAATGGGTTCATCCTCGATGGATTCCCTCGCAACATCGACCAGGCAAAGGCGCTCGAAAACCTTCTCGAAGAGATCGGGCAGCCGCTCGATGCCGTGCTGCTCTTGGATGTACGCCGTGAGACGCTCGTGAAACGTCTGGCCGGACGTCGTGTGTGTCCCAAGTGCGGAGCGGTGTACAACGTGCACTCGATGCCGCCGGGCGCGACGGGCTGCGCAAAGGACGGTGCGGAGCTGCAGCAGCGCCCTGACGACAAGGAAGAAGTCGTCGCAAAGCGCCTCGAGGTCTACGAGCTTCAGACGCGTCCGCTCGTCGAGCACTATTCCCAATCGGGGCTGCTGCGTGTCGTCGCGGGAGAAGGCGAATTGGAGGAAGTGTTCGAGCGCCTGGAATCGGCGGCGCTGGCGCGCGCCGTTCCCGCGGACAAGCTTTCCGTGACTCGCGCGCGCGCGAAGCGCGTCAAGCAAGCGCCGCGACGCAACGCCAAAGTCAAACGGGCCGGGACGTCTGCGCAGAAGACGAGAAAGACCCTCGCGACCAAGACGAAGAAGACGTCGGTCTCGAGCAAGAAGAAGGCGGCGGCAAAAGCCGCGAGGCCGAAATCCGCAAAGCGCGCGGTGAAAGTGAAGAAGACGGCAAAGAAGACGAAGCCACTACGACGTGCCGCCCCACGGTCCGCGGCCGCGCGCAGGGGCACGAAGAAGACCGCAGCCAGGCGCCCGACGAAGGCCGCGAAGCGCGTTCGTACCGCACGAGCTTCCAAAGCGCGCGCAAAGAAGTAGCCGCGCGCCGGCTGGGTCGTTCGGCTACGATTCGCGCGCCTGCTCGGCCTCGAGGAGGGCGACGAGGCGCTCGCCGACGGCTTCTCGCCGCCAGCCCTCGAGCAGGTGCTCCGTCTTGGCGGAGAATACGAGTTGCTCGATATCCCGACGCGTCGCCAGCAATTCAGGGCAGACTTGCAGCGCCTGCGCATGGGCTCGCACGAACTTCATGAGCTTCGTCACGAGCGCGAGCTGCGACGGTTCCGGTCGCATCGGACGTTGCGCATCCATCTCCGATGCTTTCATCTGCTCGCCTCGCGCAACGATTTCGAGCAGCTCCTTGCCGCGCCTGCGGATCACGCCCTCCGATAGGCCCCGAATCTTCGCGAGGGCATCGGAATCCTTGGGCATGCGCTCGCTGATCTCGCGCAGCGCTTCATCGGGCAAGATCCAGCCGCGCGGCTTGTCGTGCCGGACGGCGAGCTCTTCCCGCCAGCCCGCAAGCAGCTTCGCAGTCGCACGCTGCTCGGGCTTCAAGCGGTCGAGTCCGCGCAGACGTCGCCACGCGTAACGTGGATCGATCTCGAACGTGTCGACTTGCTCGAGCTCCACGACCTCCTGCTCGAGCCAGTCGAGCCGGCCCGCGTTCTCGAGTGCGGTACGCAAGTCGACATAGAGCTTCGCGAGGTACCGGACGTCATCCGCGGCATACTCGAGCTGAGCTTCGCTCAAGGGTCGGCGGCTCCAGTCCGTTCGGGTGTGACCCTTTGCCAGCGACACGCCCAGACGCTGCGATACGAGTGTGCCGTAGCCGATTTGCGCCGATTGGCCGAGCAGCGCGGCCGCGATCTGAGTGTCGAAAAGCGGTGCGAGCGGAATGGCATGCGGCGCGCGAACGGCGAGGACCTCGAGGTCTTGACGCGCCGCGTGCAGTACTTTCAAGCGCGAGCGTGCCGACAGGAAGCTCCATAGCGATTCGAGATTCTCGATCGCGAGCGGATCGACAAGGGCGCAATAATCGAGCGAAGCGAGCTGAACGAGGCACAGCTTCGGGTAAAACGTGCTCTCGCGCATGAATTCCGTGTCGATCGCGATGAACTCCGCGCCTTCGAGCGCGCGCAAGGCGCTCTCGAGTCCTTCCGGCGTGTTGACGTAAACGGCTGGCGGCTTGCTCACGTGCGCACCACCGCGGTCGTCGTGCGACGATTGCCGGGTTCGTTCGCCGGCCTTTCGGCCGGGTGTAGAATTCGGGAGAAAGGTTCGAGGATGATCGATCGCATTGCGGATCGCATTATAGGTTAGGTGTGTGCTCCGCGAGCCGCAGGCACTCTCGCGAGTAGACCGAAACGACCGCCTCGCCGACGCCACTCGCCTTCACTCGGGAGCTCCATGCACGTTCATATCCTCGGGATCTGCGGCACGTTCATGGGCGGCATTGCCGCGCTGGCACGTGCCGCTGGACATCGGGTCACGGGATCGGATCAGAACGTCTATCCGCCGATGTCCGATCAGCTCGCCGCGCTCGGAATCGAGCTCATCGAAGGCTACGATCCAGGGCAGCTCGCGCTGCGACCGGATGTCGTCGTCGTCGGTAATGTGATGAGCCGCGGCAATCCGCTCGTGGAGGCGCTGCTTGAAAGCGGGATTCCCTATACGTCCGGGCCCGAATGGCTCGCGCGTCATGTGCTCGCAGGCAGATGGGTTCTTGCAGTTGCCGGCACGCATGGCAAGACGACTACGTCGAGCATTCTCGCCTGGATCCTCGAGCATGCCGGGCTCGATCCGGGGTTTCTGATCGGCGGAGTGCCCAGCAATTTCGCCACGACGGCCCGACTCGGGACAGGGCCGCACTTCGTCGTCGAAGCCGACGAGTACGACACGGCATTCTTCGATAAGCGCGCGAAGTTCGTGCACTATCGTCCGAGGACGGTCGTGCTCAACAATCTCGAGCACGATCACGCGGATATCTATCCGGACGTCGCCGCGATCCAGTGGCAATTCCACCAATTGCTGCGCATGGTGCCGAGAAACGGCGCCGTCGTGGCGAACGCAGGCGATGCGCACGTCATGGAAGTCATCGACATGGGCTGTTGGACGCCGGTCGAGCGCTATTCAGTGGATCTGCACGGCGATACCGCGTGGTATGTGCTTGCCGCGCCGGAGAGCGACTACTCGAGCTTCGCGGTCATGGAAGGCAATCGTCACGTCGCCGATGTCGAATGGTCATTGCTCGGGCGACACAACGCAGAGAATGCGCTTGCCGCACTGCTCGCTGCGCGACATGCGGGCGTTTCGATCGCTGCCGGTGCGCGCGCCTTGAAGTCGTTCGGAGGCGTTCGTCGCCGGCTCGAGTTGCGGGGCGTCGTGAATGGGGTGAGCGTGTTCGACGATTTTGCGCATCATCCGACCGCTGTCGCGACGACGATCGAGGGCCTGCGTCGCCGTATCGGCAGCGCTCGCCTGATCGCGGTATTCGAGCCGCGCTCGAACACGATGAAACTCGGCACGCACCGGGAAGCGCTCGCGCGA
>JAAYXG010000031.1 GCA_012516015.1 Lysobacteraceae bacterium
CCGCGAGCGTTCTCGGCGGCGATGCACTGCGCCGGCAGATCGCATCGTCGCTGGGCGAGACGATCGCCTCGGAGCCTGGCGTTAGCGCGACGTACTTCGGCCCGAGCTCGAGCCGTCCCGTCATCCGCGGGCTCGGTGGCGAGCGCGTGCTCATGCTTCATGACGGAATGAGCGCGCTCGACGTCTCGAGCCTCAGCCAAGATCACGCGGTCGCCGTCGAAACCGTGCTCGCCGACCAGATCGAGATCCTCAAAGGACCCGCGACGCTCTTGTTCGGAAGCGGCGCCGTAGGCGGAGTCGTCAACGTCGTCGATGGCCGCATTCCGACGGATTTCACGACCGACGCGGACCGGCGCAGCGTCGAGCTACGCGGCGATACCGCGCTCGACGAGCGGTCGATCGTTGGGCGGCTCGAGCTCGGCGGGCAATCGGTGCGCGTGCACGCGGATGCGTTCCGACGCGAGACGAACGACGTCAGCATCCCAGGCTACGCCTTCTCTGCTGCCGAACGTGCGGAGCACCTCGAGGAGGAAGCCGCAGCAACTTTCACACGCGGAACACTCGAGAACTCGGACAGCGTCACGGAGGGCGGTGCCTTCGGTATCAGTCTCGGCGGAGACCGTGGATTCGTTGGATTCGCTGTGGGCCGCTACGACACGAACTACGGCGTGCCCGCGGCACATCACGAGCACACCGATGAGGCCGAGGAGCAAGACGGCGCGCACGAAGCCGATCTTCGTATCGACATGCGGCAGGACCGCTATGACCTCAAAGCCGAACGCACGCTCGCATTCGGCGCTCTGGAGCGCGTGCGGCTGCGCGCTTCCTACAACGACTATACGCATCGCGAGCTCGAGGGCGACGAGGTCGGCACGGTCTTCGAACAGAACGGGCTAGAGATGCGAGGCAATCTCGATCACGGCGATCTTGCCGGCTGGCGCGGCACGCTGGGTGTGCAGTACACCGAAACGGATTTCGACGCGCGCGGCGAGGAAGCTTTCGTGCCCGCTTCGGTGCTGCGACAAGTCGCGCTGTTCGCGCTCGAGAAGCGCGATTTCGGCCCGCTTTCGCTCGAGCTCGGTGCACGCGCCGAGAATCAGCGGATCGATCCGGCGGGCCTCGATCATCGCTACGACGAAACCGCCACGAGCCTGTCGGCCGGTCTCGTCTGGCACTTCGCGGAGGCGTACTCGCTCGCAACGAATCTCACGCGATCGCAGCGCCATCCACAAAGCGTCGAGCTCTATGCGAACGGACCGCACCTTGCGATCGCCCGTTTCGAAATCGGCGCTGCGGACCTCAAAAAGGAAACGGCGCATACGCTCGATGTCACTTTGCATCGCCATGCCGAGCACAGTGTCCATTGGACGTTGAGCGCCTACTACAACGACTTCGCGAATTTCATCTACGCGCTGGACACGGGCGAAGAGATCGCATCGCTGCCGGTGTTCCGGTATGCGCAAGCCGATGCGGAGCTCTACGGCTTCGAGGGCGAGATCACGTTGCCCCTTTACCAAGCGGGCGACCGGCACTTCGAGATCCGGCTCGCGAGCGATTATGTCCGCGGGCGGCTCGGGCACGGCGGCGACCTGCCGCAAATGCCGCCTCTTCGCTATGGGCTCGAGCTCCATTACGAGCGTGGGCCGCTCCACTTGGGCGCCGAAACGTACCGGTACTCGCGGCAAGAGAAGGTGGGCCCGAACGAACGAGAGACGGCGGGTTACACGTTGGTGGACGTGGACGCGAGCTATCGATTGAGCTTCGGTGCGGACGGCACCCTACTCCTGTTCCTCCGCGGCTCGAACTTGCTCGACGAGGATGCGCGGCGCCATCCTTCGCCGCTCAAAGAAATTGCACCGTTGCCGGGGCGTTCCCTCCATGCTGGGATCAGAGTGGAGTTCTGATTGAAGGTCAGGAAGCGTCGCGACGGTGGACGCGAGGTCCTCCGTCGCTGACAATCTACGCATGCGCTTCGATTTCATCGATCTCAAGCTGTTCCTGAACGTCGTGGAAGCCGGCAGCATCACTGCCGGCGCCGAGCGGATGCATTTGGCGGTCGCGGCCGCGAGCACGCGTATTCGCAATATGGAGATCGAGCTTGGAACGCCCTTGCTCAACCGCGAGCGCCAAGGCGTGCACCCGACCCCCGCGGGATTGACGCTCGTCCATCATGCACGGCTGATTCTCCAACAGGCCGAACGCATGCGGGGCGACCTCGGCGAGTACGCCGACGGCTTGAAGGGGCACGTGCGCCTCATGTCGAATACGAACGCGCTGACCGAGTTCCTTCCCGGCCCTTTGAGCGAATTTCTAGCGAGTCACCCGCAGGTCAATATCGACCTCGAGGAACGCTTGAGCGACGAGATCGTCGCAGCCGTGGCGGACGGCAAAGCGGACATCGGCATCGTCGCGGGAACGGAAGACGTAACCGGTCTCGAAGTCTTTCCTTTTCGCGTCGATCGCTTCGTGCTCATTACCGCCAAGAACCACAAGCTCGCATCCGTCGATAAGATGGCGTTCGCCGACGTGCTCGACGCCGATTTCGTCGGACTCGACCGCACGAGCTCGTTGCAGCGTTTCCTCTCCGAAAAGGCCGACCGAATCGGTCGACGTCTCAAACTGCGCGTGCAGCTTCGGAGCTTCGATGCCGTGTGCCGCCTCGTCGAATGTAACGTCGGCATCGGCGTCGTGCCCGAGACGAACGCGGCGCGCAACATGAAGACGATGTCGCTGCATCGCATCGAGCTGACGGACGAGTGGGCGATCCGCAACTTGTCCATCTGCGTACGCAAGCTCAGCGATCTACCCGTTTACGCGCAGGACCTCGTCCGCCACCTTGCCGAACGCTAGCGATTCGGCCGCGCGAGCGTGGCTGTCTCATCGCACGGTCCTCGCGATCGCGCTGCCCGTCATTCTCTCGAACGTATCGACGCCGCTGATCGGCGTCGTCGATACGGCGGTCGTCGGCCGCTTGCCCGACCCGGCCTACATCGGCGCCGTCGCAATCGGTTCGCTGATCTTCACCTTCGTGTTCTGGGCCTTCGGCTTTCTGCGGATGGGCACGACGGGGCTCACCGCACAGGCGTTGGGCGCAAGCGATCACGATGAGGTCGTCTCCAGCCTGGGCCGCGCGCTCCTCATTGCGGGCGCGGTCGGTGCCGTCCTGATTGCCCTGCAATGGCCGATTCGGGAGATCGCGTTCGCACTGCTGCAGGGAACGCCCGGGGTCGAATCCCTGGCACGCAGCTACTTCGACATTCGCATCTGGGCGGCGCCGGCCACGTTGGCCAACTACGCGTTGCTCGGCTGGTTCATCGGCCTCGGCCGCACGGATATCGGGCTCGTGCTCCAGCTCGTCCTGAACGTGACGAACATGGCGCTCGATGTGCTGTTCGTGCTCGGCTTCGGTTGGGACGTGCGCGGCGTTGCGTTTGGCACGGTCATCGCCGAGGTCCTCGCCGCCGCAATCGGCATCGCGATCGCGATTCGGCATGCGCGTGCCATGCATGGACATTGGCGGCGCGCGAGCCTGCTGCAGCCCGAGCGATTGAAGCGAACGATCGCCGTCAACCGCGACATCATGATCCGCTCGCTCGCGTTGATCTTCGTGTTCGTCTGGTTCGTCGCGCAAGGCGCTCGTCAAGGCGACGTCACCCTTGCCGCGAACGCCGTGCTCATGCAGTTCATTTCGGTGAGCGCCTACTTCCTCGACGGCTTGGCATTCGCCGCCGAATCGCTCGTCGGCCGCGCCGTCGGTGCTGCGAACCGCGCGGGCCTGGTGGCAGCGGCACGCATCACGACGGTGTGGGCGGTCGGGCTCGCCGCGCTGGCGGCGTCGATCATCGCGATCTTCGGTCCTGCGCTCATCGACTTGCTCACGATCGACGAGGCGACTCGCGCAGCGGCGCGCGTTTACCTACCGTGGGTGGCGGCAGCACCGCTTCTGGGCGTGTGGGCTTTCCAACTCGACGGCATCTTCATCGGCGCGACGCGCACGGTCGACATGCGCAATGCGATGCTGCTGTCGCTCGCGATCTTCTTGGCGGGATGGTGGCTGCTCACGCCGTTCGCAAATCATGGGCTGTGGGCGGCCCTACACGTGCACTACCTCGCCCGCATCGGCACGCTCGCCTACTTCTTCCCGCGACTGATCCGCTCGCTGTCGAGGGCGTAGCAGAAGAAGACAATCTCGCCACGCACGCGAAGCTAGCTCGCAAAGGTGAGCAAACGAGGAGATCTCTCGCAGAGACGCAGCGACGCGAGCGTCACTCGTCCGACTCGAGCGCCTGATAGACGAGCGTCTGGAATTTTTCCCGGACGTCCGTTTCGTTGGGCATGAGCTGGATCATGAGGACCATCGTGATGCCGGCGGCGGGATCGACGCGATAGAGCGAGCCGTACGCGCCGCCCCAGCCGAACGCGCCCGGCGCGTCCAAACCGTTCGCGCCGTAACGCTCTACCGTCTGGAAGCCATAACCGAA
>JAAYXG010000309.1 GCA_012516015.1 Lysobacteraceae bacterium
ACCTTAGCAAGCGACCCGAGTGCGCAAGCGACCCGAGGACACGCACTGATCTGTCTATCTGAATCGGTGTGTGTCCCCGATTCGCCTCTGGTGTCCCCGATTCGCCGTATCTCGCGCATGAAAGCGCGAGCGCTATTCCTGGTCTAGGGTTCGAGCGGCGTAGCGCACATTAACGACGTCTCTCGAGTGGACTTCACCCGCGTCCGCGCGAGGTGGCGTTCGCCCCAGATGCGCACGGTCTCTATCAGCGGACGCAATGTCTCGCCGTATTCCGTAAGCATGTAGCGCACGGGTGCGGGTACGGGTCCATTGGTCTCTCGCCGTATCAGGTCCTGCGCTTCCAGTTCGCGAAGCTGCTCGACGAGCACCTTGTGCGACACCGGCGCGATGCGCCTCTGAAGTTGTCGGAATTGATGCGGCTCGCGGCCGAGCCAGTAAAGGATCGTGAGCTTCCATTTGCCGCCGATCGCGACGAATGCCGCGTTCAGCGGGCAGTCCGCAAGTGGATCGGGTCGCGTCGAACGCGGGCGGTTACCTGCGGGTGCGTTCTTGCTCATCGCGCCCCCTTCCTGTTACTTGTGAGGCATGAACAAACACACGACATCATTCATCGTCATGTTGCTGTGTGCAATGCCTTCGATCGCAGATGATGCGGCACGCGCATTCGATTCACACATTGGCACCTGGCACACGACGCTCAAAGTTCTGAAGGATCCGTTGACGGGTTCCACGACCTGGCTGAGCTACGAGGGCACGACCACGGTGCGCCCTGTGCTGCACGGACGTGCAAATCTCGCAGAGCTGGAGGTAGCAGGTGAGGCCGGCCGCATCGATGGTGTAAGCCTGCGGCTCTACAACCCGCGCTCCGGACAATGGACGCTCAACTATGCAAACCTCGCCAACGGAATGCTCACGACGCCATCGATCGGTGGGTTCGACGGCGGCCGTGGAGAGTTCTACAGCGACGAGAAAATTGGCGGGCGCGATGTACGGGTGCGTTTCGTCATCGAGCCGCAAGGTCCAGACGTCATTCGCTTCGAGCAGGCATTCTCGATCGATAGTGGGCGTACGTGGGAAGTAAACTGGATCGCCACCGACACGCGCGTCGATGCGCGCTGAGGTGTGCCCCTGGGAGCGCGCCATTGACGTTCGACCAAGGTAGGCGGACGGTGTTAGGTCCGAGCGTTGACGGCGGGAAATTGCTCATTTAGAAGCACGCCGGTGTCGGTTCGGGCCCACCTGGATCGTCTTTTCAATGTCGCGTGCTTGCGCGGCGCTCATTAAAGCTCGGAGATCGCCATGAAAAAAAACCTAAGCGCTGCCGCGCTCGCCGCTGTGCTGTGCGCGTCCGCTATCGCCATCGCGTCCGACAAGGGCTCGACCCCGCCTGCCTCCACTGCGCCAGTGCCGGCGGGCGCTTACACGCTCGACAAAGCGCATGCCAGCCTCATCTTCAAAGTGAATCATCTCGGCTTCTCCAACTACACGGCGCGCTTCAAGCGGTTCGACGCGAAGCTGCAGTTCGATCCCGCCGACTTGCCTGCGGCGAAGCTCATTGCAACCGTCGACGTGACGTCGCTCGAAACCGACTTCCCCGATCCGGCGATGCTCGACTTCAACGCGCAGCTTCTCGGCGAAGAATGGTTCGATGCCGCACGGTTCCCAACGATGGAATACTGCTCGAAGCGGATCGAGCAGACCGGACCGAAGAGCATGCGCATCCATGGCGATCTCACGCTGCGCGGGGTCACGAAGCCTGTGACGTTGGAGGCGACTTACAACGGCGGCTACGCCGGTCACCCGATGGATCCGCATGCGCGTATCGGTTTCTCGGCGCATGGCACATTGAAGCGATCGGACTTCGGCATCTCCTACGGGATTCCGGCACCGGGCACGATGATGGGTGTGGGCGATGAGGTCACCGTCATCATCGAGACGGAGTTCAACGGCCCGCCGCTGGCGGCGGCGGAGGAATAGTAGGAGGGTGGGCCGGAGTCCGGGCCTCTGCGCGCATGGCGCGTCGCGTTTTTGCCTGGATCCCGGCCTACGCCGGGACGACGATGTAGTTGGGTTTCGCCAAACTCAAAGCGCGCGGCTTTTCGCGATGACATGAGACCCACCTTCGTCGCTCCGGCGGAGGCCGGAGTCCAGGCCTCTGCGCGCATGGCGCGCCGCGTTCTTGCCTGGATCCCGGCCTGCGCCGGGACGACGATGTAGTTGAGTCTCGCCGAATTCAAAGCGCGCGGCTTTTCGCGATGACATGAGACCCACCTTCGTCGCTCCGGCGGAGGCCGGAGTCCAGGC
>JAAYXG010000310.1 GCA_012516015.1 Lysobacteraceae bacterium
CTCTCCCAACGCGCCGCTGGGCGCCAAAGTCTCCAACTGGTTCGAGAATCGCTTCCCGACCGCGTTCAGCGCCTATCGGGTGCACATGTCGGAGTACTACGCGCCCAAGAACTTCAACTTCTGGTACATCTTCGGCTCGCTGGCCCTGCTGGTGCTGGTGATTCAGATCGTCACCGGCATCTTCCTGACGATGAACTACAAGCCCTCGGCGGCGGATGCGTTCGCTTCCGTCGAATACATCATGCGCGATGTCGAATGGGGTTGGCTCATTCGGTACATGCATTCGACCGGCGCATCGGCGTTCTTCATCGTCGTCTATCTGCACATGTTCCGCGGGATCATGTACGGATCGCACAAGAATCCGCGCGAGCTCGTGTGGATCTTCGGCATGCTGATCTATCTGTGCCTGATGGCCGAAGCATTCTTCGGCTATCTCCTGCCTTGGGGCAATATGTCCTATTGGGGCGCGCAGGTGATCGTGTCGCTGTTCGGCGCGATTCCGGGTATCGGCGAGTCGCTCGTCGAATGGATCCGCGGCGACTACTACATCTCTGACATCACGCTCAATCGCTTTTTCGCGTTGCACGTGATCGCGTTGCCGCTCGCACTCGTGTTCCTCGTGATCGCGCACATCCTTGCGCTGCACGAAGTCGGTTCCAACAACCCGGACGGCGTGGACATCAAGAAGGTGAAAGGGCCGGACGGTCACCCCGTCGATGGCATTCCGTTCCACCCCTACTACACGGTCAAGGATCTCGTCGGCGTGGTCGTGTTCCTCGCTCTGTTCGCAAGCGTGATTTTCTTCGCGCCCGAAATGGGCGGCTATTTCCTCGAGCACGCCAACTTCCAGCCGGCGAATCCGCTGCAAACGCCCGAGAACATCGCGCCGGTGTGGTACTTCACGCCGTACTACGCGATTCTCCGCGCGGTCCCGAACAAGCTGCTCGGGGTCGTGCTCATGGGTATGGCGGTTCTCGCCTTCGTGTTCCTGCCGTGGCTCGATCGTTCGAAAGTGAGGTCGATCCGCTATCGCGGCTGGATCTTCAAGACTTTCCTGTTCGCGTTCGCCCTGAGCTTCATCGCGCTCGGCTATCTCGGACTGCAGCACGTGACGCCGGCGTACACGTATGCGGCGCGCTTCTTCACGATCGTCTATTTCGCATTCTTCATTCTCATGCCCTGGTACACGAAGATCGATCCGACCAAGCCGGTGCCTGAGAGGGTGACGTACCATGCCGATTAACAGGAAGATCAAGAACATTGCGCTTGCGCTCGTCCTGAGCGCGTCTTGCCCTGTCGCGTTCGCCGCTTCGGCGCCGAGCGGCGTCATTCAACCGGCGAACAATGACGTTGCGAACACCGCCTCGCTTCAGCGCGGCGCGCGCAATTTCGTGAACTATTGCATGGGTTGTCACTCCGCGAAGTACGTGCGTTACAGCCGACTCGCGGCCGATCTCGGGCTGACGGAAGCGCAAGTCATCGAGAACTTGATGTTCACCGGGGAGGCAATCCACGACACGATGCAGGTTGCCTTACCGGAGGATGCTGCAGCGCGTTGGTTCGGTGTCGTGCCGCCCGATTTGTCCCTGATTGCGCGAGCGCGCGGCACCGATTACGTTTATTCGTTCTTGAAGTCGTTCTATTTGGATCCGAAGCGGCCGACCGGCGTCAATAATCTCGTGCTGCCGGGTACTTCGATGCCGCACGTGCTATGGGAGTTACAGGGCTATCAGGCTGCCGTGTACGACGGCGAGAGCGATCCCGCTCACGACGCCGTTCACAAGAAGTTCAAAGGTTTCGAGCTTGCGCAACCGGGAGCGCTTACGCCAGCAGAGTACGATCAATTCGTGCGTGATACGGTCAATTTTTTGGACTATATCAGCGAGCCGATGCAACTCGAGCGGCGTAATCTAGGATTCAGTGTCCTTGGCTTCCTCTTGGTGTTCTTCCTGCTCGCGTTCTTGCTGAAGAAGGAGTACTGGAAAGACGTGAAGTGAGCTGCGTGGGGCGCCGGCTTGCGAGCGCTCGGCAGAATCACAGTACGAGCTTCCAGAGCGTACCGACGTGATGACGCTCTTCTCCAAGGCGAATGATCCCTGGAGCCACCGCACGCGTATCGTGCTGGCGGAGAAGAGCATCCATGTCGAAACGATCGACGTGCAGGACGGCAACCTGCCCGAAGACTTGCTCGACCTGAACCCCTATAACAC
>JAAYXG010000311.1 GCA_012516015.1 Lysobacteraceae bacterium
GCCCCCTGCATCGCAGCCGCACTCGAGCGGAAGGGTCCTAGCATGGGCCAATGCGTATGGTTGACGAGTTGCTCGAGGTTGTCCTGCGCCGCGTTCCAATGACCGCACCACAAGTACACCGGCGTCGTGTAGAGCAGCGCGAAGCACGTATCGAGAGGCTTTCCAGATCGCATTGCGGTTGCGATGGCTTCTCGCGCCGTCGCCATCGCGCGCTCAGGAAAGCCGCAAAGCCACAGCGTACGAGAGAGCACGATCAGTGCACGTACCCGGTGGTCGTTGCCGCATAACTGCAGATTGCGTTCGCCCGCGCGACCAAACCCCGCGTCCAAATGTCGCCGCGCTGCTGCCTGATCGCCCCGAAAGTGTCGAGCGATGCCTTGCATCAGATCGGAGATCGCCAGGCAAGTCACATCGCCAGCCTGCTTCGCGGCAGTATCCCACTCTTCGGCAGCTGCGAGCGCGCCGCGGAAGTCGCCGAGTCGTGTCAAAAAGAGATGCCGCGTCACGAGCATACGAAGGCGCTGTGACGGCTCAGCGAGCGGATGTGCAAGCTGCATCCCGCGCTCGATCGCGGTGAGCACGCCATCGCGATTTCCTTGCATCCACATCGCCGAGATCGCCCACGTGCTCTGTAGTAGCATCTCGCGCCTGCCGCCGCGCGTGGACTCATCGAGCACAGCGAGCCCTGCAGCGCTCCACTTATATGACTCACTCAAGAGCGAGAGCTCGAAGAACACAGGTGCGGCTGCTGCGGCCAGGTCGAGCGCAAGTGTCGTGTCTGCAGCGTCCTCACTCGGACGAAAACACCACTCGAGGGCAGCGCGCACGTTGCCAAGATGCTCGCGTAAGGTGTGCGCGCGCCCGGTGTATTCCAAGTCGATCAACCCGCCGTGGCGTAAATTGAGCAGCCTCGCGAAGTGCGCTGCGTGACGTCGTGCGGTAGCGGGAGCCTCGCCGCTCTCCTGGAGTTTCTCCTGTGCGTAAATTCGCGTCGTTTCGAGAAGCCGATAGCGCACGGAACCGTCATCGCCGGCCCGAGCGGATACGAGGGATTTCATGACCAGCGCGTCCAAGCTGTCGTGGGCAACGGGCTCATCTGACTCATCGCCATTCACGATGGCGACGACCGCCTCGACCGTGAATGCACCGACGAGCACGGACAGGCGGCGCAGCACGAGCTGCTCTGCCTTGGGAAGCAACGCGTAGCTCCAGTCGAGCAAGGCGCGCAGCGTCTGATGGCGGGGAAGGGCGGTGCGCCGCCCGTGCCAATCGAGGCCCAGATTCTTGTTCAGGAGATCCGCAGTCGCCGCGATGCCATGACTGCCAGCTCGTCCAGCAGCGAACTCGATCGCGAGCGCAAGTCCCTCGAGCCTTCCGCAGATGCCGGCCACGATCGGAGCACTCTCGTCGTTCAGCTCGAAGCGGCTGCCGGCGGCAGCAGCGCGCTCCATGAACAACTGCACGGCAGGAAACGCTAGCACGTCAACGGCTTTCAAGCTGGATTGCGGCTGCGGGCTCGCGAGCGGCGGCAGCCAGTAGGCATGCTCGCCCTCGACGCGAAGCGCTTCGCGGCTCGTCGCGAGAAGGTGAACGCCCGGCGAATCTCGGAAAATCGCTTCTACCAACGGCGCAACCGCATCAACCACGTGCTCGCAGTTGTCGAGCACGAGCAGAACTCGCTGCGTTCGCAGATACTCTCCGAGTGTGGGCTCCACATCGGCGCTCTGCACCGACAGACCGAGTGAGGCTGCTATCGTGACCGCGACCAACTCTGCGTCAGAGACGGCCCCGAGGTCGACGAAACACACCGCATTCGCGAACTCGCTCAGTAGCGCATGTGCGACGGCGAGGGCGACTGTCGTCTTACCGATACCTCCGGGGCCGATGATCGTGACGAATCGTTCGGCGATGACGTCATCGTGTATCGAGCTCACGATGTCTTGGCGCCCAACCATTCGAGTCATCTTCGGTGGGAGAGCGAGCCGCTTCCGAGCTGCGTCCCGAAACACCTGAGTGGGAGCGGATGGCAAGGAGCGTGCTTCACGAGCGACTTGCGCCACGAAACAATAGCCTTGTCCGGTTACGTTCTCGATGTAACGAACACCGCCTTGGCCGTCACCGAGCGCTTTGCGCAGCGCGCTCATGTGGACTCGGAGATTCCCGGGGCTGACGACGAGGCCGCGCCATACTCGTGCCATGAGCTCCTTGTGGCTGACGATCTGGCCTGACCGTTCGATCAACGCGATCAAGATATCTAGCGCACGATCTCCCAGTGCAAGCGGCACGCCGTCGCGCTCGAGCGCGCGTGTGCTCGGCGACAAGCGGAACGGTCCGAAGCGTGCGGTCCCGCTGCTCGAGCCGCTCATGACAGAGAACCTCGCCGGTGAATCGCGAGAACGCGTGGTGGTGCGGATCGCCGGGCCATGTTCGCATGCGGCACGGCCGGTCATCCTCGACGAAGAATAACGCGATTCAGCGCCGGAGCAACTGCCTTCTGCAATACCTACACCGCGCGTGCATCGCGATCGCGAGGAATAAGTCGATGTTGCACACCACTCGCGGATGACCTGCTCGGGTTAACGCCGCTTAACACCAATGAACTAGGGATTGGCGTAACGCGGTGGGAGAGTGATCCCCGAGATCCACTCCCTCATGGAGACGCCTAATGAACACACCTCCTTCTTCACTCAACGCAAGTCGGCGCGATGTGCTCGTCGCCGGCGTGATGTCTGCGGCCGCAGTAGCCGTGCCCGCTGCCACGACCGCCGAGGCGTCGCAGCGAGTCACCAATCGATCATCTCCCAGCAAAGGAAACCGAACCGTGAACATGATTACCAGCAAAGACGGCACACAGATCTTCTACAAAGACTGGGGCCGAGGCCCGGTCGTGACCTTCTCGCACGGCTGGCCTCTCAACGCCGACGCGTGGGATGGCCAGATGCACTTCCTCGCGCAGCACGGCTTTCGCGTCATCGCGCACGATCGCCGCGGTCACGGCCGTTCAGAGCAGGCGTCTTCGAACAACGACATGAACGGCTACGCGGACGATTTGGCCGCCGTGATCGAGACACTCGATCTCAAGAAGGTGACGATGGTGGGTCATTCGACCGGCGGCGGCGAGGTCGTGCGCTATTTGGCGCGTCATGGAACGAAGCGCGTGGCCAAAGCAGTTCTGATCGGCGCAGTGCCGCCGCTCATGCTCAAGACGGCCGCGAACCCCGAAGGCATTCCGCTCGAGGTGTTTGACGGTCTGCGCACATCCGTCGCGAAGGACCGCTCGCAGTTCTACAAGGAATTTGCGATCCCGTTCTTCGGGGTCAATCGAGAGGGCGCGAAGGTCTCGCAGGGCACGCTCGATCAGTTCTGGCTGTGGAGCATGCAAGTGGGGCTCAAGAATGCCTACGACTGCATCAAGGCGTTCTCGGAAACGGATTTCACGGGCGATCTCGAGAAGATCGATGTGCCTACGCTCCTCATGCATGGCGAGGACGATCAGATCGTGCCGATCCACGACTCCGCAAAGAAGAGCGCGAAGATCCTCAAAGACGTGAAGACGATCTACTACCCGGGCGCGCCCCATGGGTTGACGGTCACCCATCAGGATCAGGTGAACGAGGATCTACTCGCGTTTCTACGCAGCTAGCTGGAGTGAGCGACACGGCTTCTCGATCGGAGAGGCCGTGCGCCCTCGAAGCGACGATGACCTATCAGCCGGAGTCAATCATGGACACATCGACACATTCGATCACGCTTGCTGGTGTGGTTCCGCCCGTTTGCGACGCGGAAGCCGGTTACGAGCATGCGATCTCTCACACGACCTCCTCAACAGACCCGTCTTCGGACGGCGCGAGGTTCGATGAGCCAATAGTCGCACTGTCTGCGCCTGCACATGGATTCTCGATCGCGCGGCTGCGAGCGCTCGTGACGGAGTTGTGCAGCGCGGTCAAGAGCGCACTCGATGATGAGCGCGGCACGGCGGAGGACAGCCTGCGGCGTGCGACCGCGATACTCGAAGAGATCGGCGAATCGAGTGCGCCGACAAGGGAAGGAGCGCGCGGCGGCCTCGCACCGTGGCAGATCCGTAAGGTGGTGAACTATGTCGAGACACATTTGGAACGGTCGTTCAGAAACGAGGATCTCGCGGCGCTCGTACGACTGAATCCTTCGCATTTCGGGCGTGCCTTTCGCAACAGCTTTGGTGAGCCGCCTCACGAGTACGTGATTCGGCGCCGAGTCGAACGCGCGCAAGGGCTCATGTTGTCGACGAATGCCTCGCTCAGCGACATCGCGCTCGACTGCGGCCTCGCCGATCAGTCGCACTTGACGAGACTATTCCGCAGGATCGTGGGCGAGACGCCGAGAGCGTGGCGGCGTGCGCGCATCAGCCTGCCCCTGCAGATCTCGATGGGGAGCCACAGATGAACGTCAAAGACTTGGTCGTGATCGTGACGGGCGGCGGCGCCGGTATCGGCTGGGCGACCGCTCGCACTTTTGCAAGGGGGCATGCTCGGGTGCTCATCACCGGCCGCAGGATCGCGAGAC
>JAAYXG010000312.1 GCA_012516015.1 Lysobacteraceae bacterium
CAGCAAGTGCGCATCGACGCAACGACGCAGGGCCCTGTTGGTACCGTCGTTCGGACGCTGCAGCTCGGATCGCAGACGGAGGGGTGCGCCGTCGACGACGACGCACGACATCTGTACGTCGGCGAAGAAGACGTCGGCGTGTGGCGCTTCGATTTTCATCCCGAGGCGGGCATCGAGCCGCTCGCAGTGGCGCGCGTCGACAACCATCGAATCAGGGCGGACGTCGAAGGGCTCGCGCTCTTGCAAGATGGAAAAGAGAAATACCTGATCGTCTCGAGCCAGGGCGACAGCACGTTTCCGGTCTATCGGATCGCGGGCTCCCGCCATGAGTATGTCGGACGATTTACCGTCGTCGCTGGCGATCGCATCGATGCCGTCACGGAGACGGATGGCGTGAGCGCATGGAGTGGTCCGATCGGCCGCTATCCGAATGGTCTCATTGCGATGCACGACGATGAGGACGAGCCCCATGCCGGTCAGCAGAACTACAAACTCGTCGACTGGCGCGACGTCAAGCAAGCACTGGGTTTGCCATGAACGAAACGGGGTGTGTGCGACTCGTGTGCCACGTGGCGTTGCTCGCCCTGCTCACGATCGGATCGGCTCGCGCTTCGAATACGCTGGTGCCGAGCGGCGCTTCAGCTTACGAGCCAAGCGGTTTCCCAGATCGCATCGTAGCGCTGCCTGCCGCGGATCCCGCGACGGGTTTCACGGTTGCCTGGCGCACGGATGTCGAAGTCACCGCGCCGCTATTGCAGATTGCGGAAGCGCTCGACTCGCCGGATCTCGCGGATCACGCACGCGAGATCCGCGCGCGGAGCGCGACGCTCGTTTCGGAAAACGGGGTTGCGCGCCACCATCATGTTCGGCTGGAGAACCTCGAGCCCGATACGTTGTACGCCTATCGTGTCCGAGGACGCGATACGTGGAGCGAGTGGATACATCACCGCACGGCCGCCGCCACGGCCCGACCGTTTTCGTTCTTGTACTTCGGCGACGCGCAGAACTCGGTCAAGAGCCTGTATTCGCGCGTGATCCGCGAGGCTTGGCGGCGCTCGCCGCGGGCAGCGTTGGCACTTTACGCCGGCGATCTCGTGAACGGCCGAGCCGGCGAGAACGATACCGAATGGGGCGAGTGGTTCGATGCCGGCGGGTTCGTGCATTCAAGCGTGCTCACTGTGCCAGCGCCCGGCAATCACGAGCACGACGATGAGGAGCGCGACGGACGCGACCACTACATCCTGGGCAAGCATTGGCCGTTGCAGTTTCCGGTGCCGGGGAACGGCGCGCCGGGCCTGCGGCATTCGACCTACTGGTTCGACTATCAAGGCGTGCGCTTCATCGTGCTCGATTCGACATCGGCGCTGAAGAGCGGCACAGCGGACATCCAAGCGCAATGGCTACGAGGGCTCCTCGAGCGCAACCCGAATGACTGGACCGTCGTGATGTACCACCACCCGATGTTCTCGGTGAGCCTCGACCGAGACAATCCCGAATTGCGCGACCATTGGCTGCCGATCTTCGAACGGTTTGGCGTCGATCTCGTGCTGCAAGGCCACGACCACGTATATGGCCGTGGGCAGTCGGTGACTCGCGAGAGCAACGGCGGCGTAGGTCCGGTTTATGTCGTGTCGGTGTCAGGTCCGAAGCAATACCGCGTGTCCGACGGCGCGCGCCGCACCATGGGTCGTCATGCGGAGAACACCCAGCTCTATCAACGCGTTCGCATCGACGAGGACATGCTGCGCTACGAAGCATGGACAGTAACGGGAACGCTCTACGATGCGTTCGATCTTGTGAAAGCCGGGCAGGGGGTCAAGCGGCTCGTTGAGCGCTCGCCCTCGAGCGAAACCCGTCGGTGTCCGCATGAGCAGACCCGCAGCGGTCGAAAGGATCGCTGCTGGGACGGCACGGAGTGGTAGTGAGGCACACGCGCGCGATCATCGTCGAAGCCGCCGTCGTCGGCGTATTCGCGGAGCTGCATCATATCGGCCTTTGCAAACTGCCGTCCGCCGCTTGACAGAGCGAGCGGGAAGGATGGACGCTCCGGGATCGGAAGACGAAAAGTCTGCCGCTGCTTTTCTCGCTACGGCCTAGAGCCTTCAACCCACGACCTGAAGAATGATAGTCCGAACTTTCAACGGCATCGCTCCGCAGATCGGAGCGCGAGCGTACATCGATCCCGCGGCTACCGTGATTGGACGCGTGACGATCGGGGAAGACGCCTCGATCTGGCCGGCCGCCGTCTTGCGCGGGGATGTACATGAGATACACGTCGGTGCTCGCACGAGCATTCAGGATGTCAGCGTGCTTCACGTGACGCACGATAGCGCGGAGTACGCACCGGGCGGACGCGCATGCATCGTGGGTTCGGACGTCACCGTGGGCCATCGCGTCGTGCTGCACGCTTGTACGGTCGGCAACTGCTGCCTGATCGGTATGGGGTCGGTGGTGCTGGATGACGTGATCATCGAAGACAATGTCATCCTGGGTGCTGGCAGCCTCGTGTCGCAAGGCAAGCGGCTCGAGAGCGGGAGTCTCTATGTCGGAAGCCCCGCCAAACGAGTGCGCGATCTGAAACCGCAAGAGCTCGCGTTCCTCAAGTACTCGGCGGAGCACTACGTGAAGTTGAAGGACGCCTATTTGGTGTAGTGTGTGGAGTGTAAGGTCAGAAGCGCGCGGTCGCGGGCGTTGTAGGGCTCTGACCCTACACATTACACCTTACACTTCACACGTGACGCCTCGTCACTTCGGCGGTAGCCGCTGATCCCTGATCGCCTCCAACACCGGCTTCGTGTCCGGTCTTACGCCGCGCCATAGATAAAACGACTCGGCGGCCTGCTCGACGAGCATGCCCCAGCCGCATTCCGCGCGGCCGGCGCCGATTGTTTTGGCCCAGTGCGTGAATATCGTGTCGCCTTTGCCGTACGCCATGTCGTAGCAGAGCGTTGCGGGGCCGATCGCAGAACGCGGGATCGGGGGCACGAAATCCTGCAGGCTCGCAGAAGTCGCATTGAGCACGAGATCGAAGCTGCGGTCGGCCGTAATATCGGCGAACCCGCAGCCGCGCAGCTCGCCGAGCGCCGCGAATTCCTTCGCGAGCTCGAGCGCGCGATTCTCGTTTCTATTGGTGATTTCGACGTACTCGGGTCCGGCGGCGAGCAGCGGGCCGAGCACGCCGCGCGCTGCGCCTCCCGCGCCGATGATCAGAATGCGGGTGTTTTCCAGGGCGAAGCCCAAGTTCCCGGTCAGATCCGTGATCAAGCCCGCGCCGTCGGTGTTGTCGCCATGAATCGCGTCGTCCTTGATCATGAGCGTGTTCACCGCACCGGCGATCTCTGCGCGCGGTGTTCGATAGCGCGCGACCAAGGCGGCAACCTGCTTGTGCGGGACGGTCACGTTCAGCCCCTTGCCGCCCGTTTGAAAGAAGGCGGCGACTTGCCGCTCGAACTCTTCCGGCGGCGCATCGATGCGCGAGTAGCTGATGTTTTGATTCGTCTGCTTCGCGAACATCCCATGAATGAACGGAGACCAGCTTTGGCTCACGGGATGACCGATGACGGCGTACCGATCGGGAGTAGTCGTGTCGCTCATGTCGTTAACCGCTTCGCTCTTGGAGCCACTGCGCGGCGCGTTTGGCGAAGTACGTGAGAATACCGTCCGCCCCGGCGCGCCGGATGCATAGGAGCGATTCGAGCACCGTCGTGCGCTCGTCGAGCCAGCCGTTCTGCGAGGCGGCTGCGAGCATCGCGTATTCGCCGCTGACCTGGTACACAAACGTGGGCACGCCAAAGGCATCTTTGACTCGCCGCACGATGTCGAGGTACGGCAAGCCGGGTTTGATCATTACCATATCAGCGCCTTCCTGCAGGTCGAGCGCGACTTCCCGCAGGGCTTCATCGGAATTGGCGCAATCCATTTGATAGGTATGCTTAGTCGATTTGCCGAGATTCGCCGCCGAGCCCACCGCATCTCTGAACGGGCCGTAGAAGCTGGACGCGTACTTGGCCGAGTAAGCCAAGATGCGCGTATTGGTGTGGCCGGCGACCTCGAGCGCTTCGCGAATGGCGCCGATGCGGCCGTCCATCATGTCGCTCGGCGCGACGATGTCGGCGCCGGCTTCGGCGTGCGAGAGTGCTTGCTTGACGAGTGCTTCGACGGTGATGTCGTTGACGACATATCCGTTTGCATCGACGATGCCGTCCTGGCCATGCGTCGTAAACGGATCGAGCGCGACGTCGGTGATGACGCCGAGCTCCGGGACGGCCTTCTTGAGCGCGCGCACGGCGCGTTGCGCGAGTGCTTCGGGATTCCACGCCTCGCGTCCATCATCGGATTTGGCTTCTTGCGCCGTGACGGGAAAGAGGGCGATCGCGGGGATCCCGAGCTTCGCGGCCGTTTCGCCCCCGCGCACGAGCTCATCGATGCTTACGCGCTCGATGCCGGGCATGCTCGCGACGGGTTCTCGGCGCCGCTCTCCGTCGATGACGAACATCGGGTAGATGAGGTTGTCGGCGCTCAGCGAATGCTCGCGCATCAGTCGGCGCGAAAAGTCGTCGCGGCGCATGCGCCGCAAGCGAGTGCGGGGGAATTCGCCTGAATGCATAAGGAAGGCCGTAGGCTGCGAACCGTAAGCTGTAGGGGAACATCGGAGCTGCGAATCGCGTAGCATCAGCCGCGCTGACCGCGCTCTTCTTCGGCTAGCCTACAGCCTTCAACCGATCGCCTCAATCAAGTATGCCCAAGCTGACCCGCTGCACCTGGCCCCTCAAAGGCAACGCGCTTTACCTCGCCTATCACGATACCGAGTGGGGTGTTCCCGCCTGGGACGATCAGACTCAATTCGAGTTCTTGATCCTCGAAGGCGCCCAAGCGGGATTGTCGTGGTCGACGATCCTCAACAAGCGCGAAGGTTATCGGGCCGCGTTCGCGGGTTTCGATGCGGAGAAGATCGCCCGTTTCGGCAAACGGGACGTCGCCAGGCTCATGAAGGACCCCGGCATCGTGCGCAATCGCTTGAAGATCGAGGCGGCGATCAGCAATGCGCGCGCGTACCTCGATTTTCGAGATCGGAACGGCAGTTTCGCCGAACACATGTGGAAGTTCGTCGGCGGCAAGCCGATTCAAAACCGTTTCCGCGACACCAAAGACGTGCCGGCCACGAGCCCCGAATCGGATGCACTGAGTAGAGACCTGAAAAAGCGCGGCTTCAAATTCGTGGGCAGCACGATCATCTACGCGCACATGCAAGCGACCGGAATGGTGAACGACCACCTCGTGAGCTGTTTCAGGTACCGGGAGTGCCGCGCGCTGGGGAGCGGCGCCAAGAAGCGGTTAGCGGTTAGCGGTTAGCGGGTTCGTTCAGAATACGTTCTGCTATGTTGTCCCGCTTGCACGCAAACCTGAGGGGACAACGGGTCCGACCGGGCTGACTAACCGCTAACCGCCAACCGCTTCCAAGTGAACTACCGCCACGCCTTTCACGCCGGCAACTTCGCGGACGTGCACAAGCACGTTGTCTTGCTCGCGTTGCTCGATCGATTGATGCGCAAGCCGAAGCCGCTGCTCTATCTCGATACGCATGCGGGTAGGGGGACGTACGATCTGAGCTCGCCGGAGGCGACGCGCAGCGGCGAATGGCCCGACGGTATCGGTCGGCTCCGCGATCATGTTCCGCAGAGCGAAGAGGTGCGCCGCTACTCGAACGCGATTGCGCCGGCGCTTGCGAAAGCGCGCTACCCGGGCTCACCCGTCCTTGCGATCGATCACCTGCGCGAGGGCGATCGCGCGGTGTTTATCGAAAAACAGCTCGAAGAGGCGTGCGCGCTGCAGCAGTCCATCCGGACTCGACGCGGCGTTTCGGTCGTGCACGGAGACGGCTACGCCGCGCTCAAGACATACTTGCCGCCGCGCGAAAACCGCGGGCTCGTGATGATCGATCCGCCGTACGAATCGCAGCGCGAGATCGGCGATGCGGTGCGCGCGCTCGCGTTCGGCCTACAACGCTGGCCCATAGGCGTGTTCGCGTTGTGGTACCCGATCAAGCTGGGCGGCGACGCTGCGCGCCTGCACTCGGCTTTGCAGGATAGCGGGCTTCGTAAACTGCTTGCGCTGGAGCTGACCGTAAAGCCGCACGATTCACCGATCGGCTTGAACGGCTCAGGCGTCATAGTCGCAAATCCGCCATGGCAGCTCGACGCCGAAATGGCGCCGGTACACGCGGAGTTGCATCAAATGCTGTCGCACAAGGGGAACGGCGGCGTCCGCATCGATTGGATTGTGCCTGAGTAGATATGTAGGACGTATGGGCGTGTAGACGTGTAAATGTGCAGACGTCAGATCGCTATCGCCCGTGGCCGCGAAGCGCTTCTGACGTCCGCACGTCTACATGAGCGTCAGCGATCACACGTCCACACGTTTCACTGGTTTAACCAATCGCGCGGTCGCAGGAAGTCGGTATAGAGACGGGCTTCGGGTGAGCCGGGCTCGGGCTGCCAGTTGTACTCCCAGCGCACGAGCGGCGGCAACGACATCAGGATCGACTCGGTGCGACCGCCCGATTGCAGGCCGAAGGACGTGCCTCGGTCGTACACCAGATTGAATTCGACGTAGCGGCCGCGCCGATAAAGTTGGAACTGGCGTTCACGATCGCCGTACGGTGTGTCCTTGCGTCGCGCGACGATGGGCAGATACGCGGGCAGAAAGTGATCGCCCACGCTGCGCAAGTACGCGAAGCAGCGTTCGAAGCCCCACTCGTGCAGATCGTCGAAGAAGAGTCCGCCGACGCCGCGGGTTTCGTTGCGATGCTTGAGGAAGAAATAGCGATCGCACCAATCCTTGTGCCTCGCATACGTGTCATCGCCGAACGGTGCGCACGCGTCGCGAGCGGTGCGATGCCAGTGCAGCACGTCTTCTTCGAACGGGTAGTACGGGGTGAGGTCGAAACCGCCGCCGAACCACCACACAGGGCCGCCCGCCGCCCGTGCGGAGAAGAAGCGCACGTTCGCGTGCGTCGTCGGTACGTAAGGATTCAGCGGATGGATGACGAGCGAGACGCCCATCGCGAGCCAAGGTGCGTTCGCGAGCTCGGGTCGCTGCGCCGTGGCGCTCGGCGGAAGCGACGCCCCCGACACGTGAGAGAAGTTGACGCCCGCCTGCTCGAATACGGCGCCGTCGCGGAGCACTCGCGTCTCGCCGCCGCCGCCTTCAGCCCGCTCCCAGCGATCGTGCCGGAAACGCGCTTTGCCGTCTTCCGCCTCGAGCCCCTTGCAGATTCGATCCTGCAAGTCGCGCAGATAGGCGAGCACAGCATCAGTGTCGGGCCGTTCCATGAGAGCGGGTTCTACTGCCGAGCTGCGGATTTCCTTGCGGGCGCCTTCTTCTTCGCGGCGGCTTTCCTCGCCGTTGCCGCTGTCTTCTTGGGTGCCGTTTTCGCCGCGACCTTCATCTTCGGCTCGGTCTCGCTCTTCGCGGCGCGTTTCGCTTTCGCGGGGGCGGGTGCGGGTTGAGCCGCCGGTTCGGGCGTCGCTTTCTTCGGCGCACCGCGGCCAAAGCGGCCTTTGCCTCGCTCTGGAGCCGCGGCAAGCAGCTCGCGACATTCATCCAACGTGAGCGTGCGCGGATCGCGATCCTTCGGGATCTTCGCGTTCTTCACGCGGTCGGTGATGTACGGCCCGTAGCGGCCGTTGAGCACTTGAATGCCCGCGTCCGGGAAATCGAGGATGATGCGGTTTGCATCCTGCTCCTCCTTCGCGCGAATGAGCTCGAGCGCACGGGGCAGCTCGATCGTGTACGGATCGTCTTCCTTGATGGAGACGAACTTCTTCGGCCCATATTGAATGTAAGGACCGAAGCGGCCGATCGCGACTTTGATCGGCTCTCCGCTCTCGGTTTGTCCAAGCGTCTTCGGCAACTGGAAGAGCTCGAGCGCCTCCTCGAGCGTGATCGTGTCCATGCGCTGATGCGGACGCAGGCTCGCGAACTTCGGCTTCTCTTCATCGTCTTTCGTGCCGAGCTGCACGAACGGTCCGTACTTGCCGTAGCGCACCGAGACGGGCTTGCCGGTCACCGGATCCGTACCGAGCTCGCGCGCCTCGGAGACGTCCTCTCGCGTCACGGATTCGTCGACGACGTCGACTTGTTGCTTGAACTCCTTCCAGAAACGATCGAGGACGGGAATCCATTCCTCTTTGCCGTCCGCGATCTCGTCGAGATCGTCCTCCATCTTGGCCGTGAAGCCGTAGTCGACATAGTGCTGGAAATTGCGCGTGAGGAACTTGTTCACGATCTTGCCGAGGTCCGTCGGTACGAACCGGCGATTGACGAGCTCGGCGTATTTCTTGCCGATCAACGTTTGAATGATGCTCGCGTACGTCGAAGGCCGCCCGATGCCGTGCTCTTCGAGCGCCTTGACGAGGCTCGCTTCGGAGTACCGCGGCGGCGGCTCGGTAAAATGCTGCTCGGGCCGGACTTCGAGCAGTTTGAGGCGATCGCCCACTTCGAGCGGCGGGAGAATGCGATCGTTGTCGTCGTCGCTCGCATCGTCCAAGCCTTCCTTGTAGACGGCGATGTAACCGGGTTTGACGAGTGTCGAGCCGTTTGCACGCAGCACTGCCGTCGCGCCGTCGCGCTGAGCGGCCGTACCCGGAACGAGGTCCACGGCCACCGTGTCGTACACGGCCGGCTCCATCTGGCTCGCGACCGCCCGCTTCCAGATCAAGGTGTACAGCTTGAGCTGATCCGCGTCGATCTTGCCTTCGAGACGCTCGGGCGTAATCGAAGCCGAGGTGGGACGAATCGCTTCGTGCGCTTCCTGCGCATTCTTGGATTTCGTCTTGTACACGCGCGGCGTTTCCGGCAGCGACTCTGTGCCGTACATCTTCCCGATGACTTGCCGGATCTCTTGGACGGCCTCATTCGCGAGATTGACCGAGTCGGTACGCATATAAGTGATCAAACCGACCGCGCCCTCGCCGAAGTCGACGCCCTCGTATAGCTGTTGAGCGAGGCGCATCGTGCGCTGCGCGCCGAATCCGAGTTTGCGCGCGGACTCTTGTTGCAGGGTCGAAGTCGTAAACGGCGGCGCCGGGTTGCGCTTACGCTGTTTGCGCTCGATCGAGACGACCGAGACCTCGCCGCGCGCGGCCGCCTCGATCGCGCTGCGCACCTCGGCCGCTTGCGCTTCGTTCGTGACGGAGAACTGCTCCATCTTGTTGCCGCGGAACTCGATGAGCCGCGAGGGCACGACCTGGCCGGATTTTTCGGTGTCGGCATCGATCGTCCAGTATTCGCGCGGCTGGAAGCGCGCGATTTCTTCCTCGCGCTCGCAAATCATTCTGAGCGCGGGGCTTTGCACGCGTCCCGCCGAAGCGCCAGGTAATCCGGCCTTCTTCCAAAGGAGCGGCGAGAGATTGAATCCAACCAGATAGTCGAGCGCGCGGCGGGCTTGCTGCGCGTTGACGAGATCTTGCGAGATGCCGCGCGGCTGGTCGATCGCTTCGCGAATGGCGTTCTTCGTAATTTCGTAGAACACCACTCTGTGCACGTCCTTACCGTCGAGCGCGCCGAGCTCCTTTAGAAGCTCGGTCAAGTGCCATGAGATCGCCTCGCCTTCGCGGTCAGGGTCGGTAGCGAGATAGAGCGCATCGGATTTCTTCAATGCCCGCGCGATTGCCTGCACGTGCTTTTCGTTCTTGTCGAGGATCTGATAGCGCATCGCGAACTTGCGCTTCGGATCGACTGCGCCCTCTTTCGGCACGAGATCCCGAACGTGCCCATAGGACGCCAGTACCTCGAAATTCTTCCCGAGATACTTCTTGATGGTCTTCGCCTTCGCAGGCGATTCCACGATGACTAGATTTTTCTGCTCCATAAAAAAAGAAACCGCGGCAGTCCGCGGTGCTAGTCCTTACGATGTTTCTAGGACACCGTCAGTGCACCGCATCTAGCCTGTTGTCGAACACGAGATCCTCCATCCTCAAATACGCACTTTCTTGGCCCGGCTGGCTGAACAGCACCATGAGCACGACCCATTTCATCTGCTCGATATCGATCTGCGTCGAGTCGAGCGCCAGCAGTCGGTCTATCACCAACTCGCGCTGGGTGGCGTTCAAGATCCCGATGCTCTCCAAGTACAGGAGATAGCCGCGGCAATCGGTATCGAGACGCGCCTGTTCGCTCGGTTCGAAGATGCGAATCGCACGAGATGCAGGGATGACGCCCCTGCGCTCCGGTTCCGCGGAAAGCTGCTCCAGCCACTCGAGCGCACGCACGACCTCGCGCTCCGAGAATCCTGCTCGTTCCAGCTCGTCCTTCAGCGTGTCGCGATTCGGTTCGGGGGCGGACTCGAGGTCGGCGTCGAAATAATTCTCGAAGAGATAAATGAGAATATCGAGGACGCTTTCCTTCATTTCGCTGCTACGAGCCTCACTTGGTGGACGAACGGACGTACAGCCCGCCGGGGTAGGATTCGATGCGGTTTTCGAGCTCTAAAATCAACAGCATCGAAGCCACCTCGTCGGCCTTGAATCCGGTTCGCGCGACCAGTGTATCCACGCCAGCCGGCTCGAAGCCGAGCGCATCTAACAGGATTTCATAGTCTTTGTCCAATTGGCATCTGGTGGTGCCCAAATCGGACTCATCGCTAGATTTTTGC
>JAAYXG010000313.1 GCA_012516015.1 Lysobacteraceae bacterium
CATCCCGTCGAGGAGTTTCTTTATGCGTTCGAAGATCTCAAGTCTGGCAGCCATCATCGCCGCGAGCACCTTGACCGGCTCGCTTGCGCTTGCTCAAAGCGAGCAGACGGCACCGCCCGACAACAGCACTCAAGGCACGACGACACAGGACTCGAGTCAGTATCCCAGCGATCCGTCGGCAACCGGACAATCCCCGGCACCGAACGATATGGCCGGGTCGACGGACCAGGGCGCAGGCGCGATGGGTGCCGCGCAAATCGATCAACGGAAGGTCGAACAGTTCGCCGACGCCTATGTCGAAGTACAGAATATTCAGCAGAAGGCGAACGCCGACCTTGAAGCAGCGACCGATCCGGCACAAGCCGATCAAGTGAAGTCCACCGCTCAGTCGGACATGATCGCGGCCGTGGAACGCAGCGGGCTGAACGTTGAAGAGTTCAACCAGATCGTCGCAAGCATGGCTGCCGATACGGAGCTGCGCTCGCGCGTCTCGGCGGAAGTTCAGAAGCGCATCGGCGCGGCCGGAACGCCGGGCGCGGGCACTTGATGCGTTAAGCGAGCCACGCTCGCTGAATGAAGAACCCTTCCAACCCTTCCTCGCTGAGGCGAGGAAGGGTTTTGATTATCGGACGCGTCGACGTCAGAGACGCCTTTCGGCCGCTTGCGTCCGCAGGTCTACACGCCTACACGCCCACACGTCATCAGGCCACCTGACCGAATGCGCTGCGCACCGCATCTTTCGGCGAGCAGCCTTGCTCGAACAACGGGCGCCAGGCATCCCAATCGATGTCGTTCCATTCGACGATGTCTAACACGTAATGAAAGTCGGAATTGATCACCGACAACACTTCGTGCTGCCATTCCTGCCAACGCTCATGCGAGCCGCGCGCTTCGTCCGCTCGGGGACGCGATAGTACGTTCTCGTTCACGATTCGTTGCTCAGCTTCAAGATCAACCCTTCTAGCGGCCTCACTAACGCGATGAGGCTCTATACCGTTCCTTCGGAGCGCAGCTGTACGTTGAGTCGAATCCGCGTCCGAACCCTCCGACCGACGCTGCGCCCAGTTTGGAAAAGTCCCTCCCACCGTATTGGTGGGAGGCAATGTGACTGTCCCCAGGGGGACGCGAGGAACAGTCGCGAACTAGATTAGGGCGAGCAGCGATAACGTGTCAGTCGAGCGAAGGTTACGTTCTGGTCGGGACGATAACATTAGGTTCTAACGCGTATTTCCCTTAGGGCGAAAACCATTCTTGCTCGTGTATAGAACGTGTCCAACGTAAGACGTCGCTCCCGTGTTGCGGGATTGACACGGTTAGATTCGTGCAACGGAAGGGGCGGTACCCGCGTGCGGCGCGCGTCGTATTAGCCCTCAAACGCCGCTGTATCGCCTTTGCCACGCGATAGGCTGCGAGGGATCGCGGTAGGCGAAATCGAGTGGCGGATTGCGGAAAAAACGGACGTTTGACTTTTCTTTTTGTCGACCGACGGCTTTGAGGCGCCCAGTGCTCCGCTCGGCGTCCGAATGTCTGGACTGCGGCCTCCGCCGGAGCGACGAAGACGGGTATCGCATCCCGAACGCGCGGATCAATCCACGACGAGCTTGTA
>JAAYXG010000314.1 GCA_012516015.1 Lysobacteraceae bacterium
CAGGCGCATCCCGAACGCGCAGGTAGACGAGGCGGCCGCGCAGATGCGTGCGATCCACATAGCGACTGACCTGCGAATAGAGGCCTTCTGGTACGAGCAGCGTCAGCGCGAAGCTGTGGAGCAGCCGCTCGATGGCGCCTTCCCATTGCGCCTCGTCCGGGCGCACTCTGAGCAACTCACCGACGAAGGGAAGCTCGTCCGGCTCGACACCGAGAGCTTGCGCTAAGGATTCGCGAACGTGCAGGTTTGCGATCGGAATGTTGCTCTCGCGGCCTTCTAGAGCGCGGATCTCCTCGCCGAGCTGCTTCTCTCGTTCGCTACTCGTCACGAACTCGATACCCTTGTCGACCGCCTCGCGGTCCAGCCGTTGTTTGTCTGCTTCGACCTGCACGCGACGCTCGCCGGCCGTGCGCAAGGTGCCGAGGAACGATTCGAGAGTGGTTCCAGGACGCAAGTCGAGATTCGCGCAGAGTCGGCGGTACTGCTCGTCTGAGTCGCGCTGACGATCTCGCTCAGCTTCGGCGAGCCTCACGGCCTGCTCCAACTCGCGTATCCGGCCTCCGCCTTGGCGCTCGAGCGCCATCTCAATTCGTGTCCGCTCTCGTGTGAGCCGATCCACTTCTGCCTTATGCGTTTCGAGCTGTTGCTGCGCCTTGTTCTGCTCGAAGCCGAGACGCTCGACGGCCTGGTCGATGAGCCGGATGCGGTGCTGGGCAAACCATGCGCCAAGCGTATCGCGGGCGCGCCGCCGCTCGGCGGTCGCTTGCTCGAGCGACTCCAGCTTTTCGCCAGCCGCAACGAGCGGGTCGAGCATTGCGATCTGATCGCGCGCGCGAAGGACTGCATCGTGCGCCCGGTTCAGATTCTCGAAGTTGCTGATGAGCGCGCGAATGCGATCCTCGGTATCGTCGCGCTCGAGCATGTGATGGCGCACGAATTCGGTGAGATTGCCGACCGACTTCATCGAGACGGTTTGATAGAAGAGCTCGAGCGCTTGCGCGTGCGGTACACCGAGCTCACGGCGCATGTGAGCTGAGTATTCCTCGAAGCTGTCGTGGAGCTTCAGGCCCTTCTCGCTGCGCAATCGCTTGCGCAGATTCTGGATGTCCGTTCCGAAATCGGTGAACTGCCCGGCGATCGAGATGGTCGCGGGAGCGACCACATAGAAACGCGCGGGCACGCGCTCGCCTTCGCGGGTCCAGAACACCGTTGCGAGCGTGACGTTTCGCTGAGCGGCTGCGTCCGTAAATAGTGCAAGAATCACGCTGTAAGATGATTCGTCGCGTAATGCTTGTGCTTGCGCAGAGCCGGTCAGCTCATTCGACACGCTGCGGAATTCGCCGCGAACATAGGAGTAAAGCGAGCGTTCTTTCGACTCTGCGCCAGCCGCGCGGTTATAGGTGATCTTGCGAGGAGGCACGAGCAACGTCGTAATGGCATCGACGAGCGTGGATTTGCCCGAGCCGATGTCGCCCGTTAAGAGTGCGTTCTCACCGCTTGGCTCGATCTTCCATATACGGTGGTGAAAAGTGCCCCAGTTGAGCACCTCGAAGCGGGATAGCCGGAATCCCGCGCGGCGCGGCATCATTGGATCAACCACCTCGCTGCGCGTGCTCACGATACGTGGACTCCAGGTCGGCCAGCCAGTCGGCATTCACGAAGGCGCGCAGGATGCGACGGACTTCGTAGAGCGAAGCGTTCTCCTCCTTGAGAGCGCGTAGGAAGCCGAGCTCCTCCACACGGCGGATGTAGGTATCGATTTGATCTTCGAGCCTTGCTTCGTTCGGCCCTGCGGCCAGGAAGACGCGCACCATGTCGACAATTTGTTCGCGACTCAACACGAGCCGCGTATCGCCCCCGCTCGCGTCGTGCTGCGCGAGGCGCTTACGGAGCAGCACCAGCAGTAAGCTCACGGGATAACTGAGCGGGCGTCGCGGAACGAGGCGACGAACGGGCTCGCTTCCATCCGGCTCCTCGGCGCGCTGCCGAAGAAACGCGTACCTTTCTGCTTCATCGAGGATGACATCGAGCCCCAGCACGCGAACGTAGTCTCGGATACGCGGCAACAGACTGAGGATCGCGCGCCACGCCTCAGGCGAGGCGTCCGCGTAGACAACGCCCTTGAACAGCGGAATGAGCGCGTTCGGCAGCTCATCATCAGATGCACGCTCCATTCTTCGCATTCACCTCGTAAAGATGATTCGTGGCACGCGGACTCGCTTTCCACCTCGCGCTCGCATGTGCGGCGGTCGGGTGGCAGGCTCAGCGAGTGGCACGGCCTCCGGAACGACGATGACTTCGCGCACGGATTCGTCCACCGTCGCGCCATCGTTTGCGGCGATCCTGAGATACGCAACGATTTCGGCAAGTCCCTGCTTCGGCGGATAGGCCTCAATGACCTCAGCAAGGGTAACCTGCGAGCGCGTGCGAAATAGATCGTGAATATGCGACCGAAGCA
>JAAYXG010000315.1 GCA_012516015.1 Lysobacteraceae bacterium
CGCGCTTTTCCGTCGACAGCCCACAGCCTACGGTCTACAGCGATAAGAATGCCGTCCAGAAAGCCGGCACATCCAGGGACACTCGGCTACCTAGGAGAATGCGGCATGACGATTTACGTCGTCTGCGGCAAGTGCGGGCGCTTTACGATTGCGAAGCTCGAAGAGATTGCGAAGCACACCGGTTGGCGCGCAATGGCGGCAGACGTCGGCAGACGGTTGAGGTGTAGCGATTGCGGTCATCGCGGCGCGAAGCTCACGACGCAACGGCCGCAGGTGGGCAAAGCCGTGTGCCCGCGGTGTTTGAGGCCCTTGGGTGATCGCGCCGGGCGCGATCTCGTGTGAGGTGTGAAGTGTCTAGTGTGATGGCTGCTTGGCATGCGGCGCGTATTCTCACCTTACACATGACACTTCACATATTACACCTCGCACCGACAGTCACATTTGCTTGAACAAGTGCAGATACGTGCGGCTGACAGGAAGCGTTTCGCTTCGTCCTTTGAGATGAATGATCGCCGTCTCGTTCTCCGCCCTGGTCACGTGCGAGATGGCTTTGAGGTTGACGATGACGGAGCGGTGTACTTGAGCGAACTGCTCTGAATCGAGCTGACTCGCGAGCTCCTTCAGCGATGTGCGAATGATTGCGTCGCGGTATTCGGTCGCTTCGCGCCAGGCGACGACGGTGTACTTGTCCTCCGAGCGCAAGTAGTCGACATCTTCGACCGGAATCAGCCGCACCGTCTGACCGACTGAAGCGCGGAGCCACTTCAACGGCTTGGATGTATCCGCGTGCTTCAGGCTTTCCGCAAGCTGTTGCATGAGCGCTTCGGTGTTGAGCGCCGGCTGTGCCGCACGCAGACGCTCTTGCAATCGTGCGATCGTATCGGCGAGACGCGCGGGCTCGACCGGCTTGACGAGATAGTCGAGCACCCCTTGTGCGAACGCTTGCACCGCGTACTGATCGTAAGCGGTGACGAACACGACGTGCGCTCTTCGTCCGATGTGTTGCGCCGCTTCGATTCCGTTCTTTCCCGGCATCTGCACGTCGAGGAAGCAGATGTCCGGCTTGTTTTGCTCGAACAGCTCGATCGCCTCGCGGCCGTTGCGTGCCTGGGCGATGACTTTCAGCTCCGGCCACGCGTGCGCCAACATGCGCGCGAGGGCCTCGCGGAGCAGCGGCTCGTCGTCTGCGATCAGCGCCGTAGGGCTTCGCATCGTCATGCGGGCGCACCTCGTACAGGCAACTCGACCTCCGCGCACGCGCCGTGCGGCTCGACAGCCGTAAGCTCGAGCTTCGCGTCATTGCCGAACGCGAGCTTCAAGCGCTCGCGCAGCGTCGAGAGCCCTGTCCCAAGACCGCCGCCCAATTTCTTGAAGCCGACTCCGTTGTCCAGGACCCGAACACGACAGCGCCCATCGCGAATCCATACATCCACATCGATACGTCCCCCTTCCTCGCTGGGGTCGATTCCGTGACGGATCGCGTTCTCGACGAGCGTGAGCAGCATCATCGTCGGACATGCGAGCGCGGATGCCGCCGGATCGAGATGAATCGCGTACTGCAGGCGATCCGGCATTCGCATGTGCATCAACTCGAGATACGCGCGTACCAGCTCGACCTCGCGGCCGATCGTCGTCGTAGCATCGTGGATGCGCGGAATCGCGGCGCGCAAATAGGCAATCAGACTCGCGAGCACCTTCGAGGCCTGCGGCGATCCCGCATCGACGAGCGCTTGCACGTTCGCGAGGGTGTTGAACAGGAAGTGCGGCTCGACCTGCGCTTGCAGCAAGCGCAATCTCGTATCGAGCGCTTTGCGCTCGAGCTCGCTTCGCTCCAGATCGAACGCGAGCTGCTGCTCGCGCGCGAAGGCATCGCGCTGCTTCAGCATCGCGCCGACTGCAATCCACGGTGCGAACAACAAACCCATGACGGTCAGCGCAACGTAGCCTCTCATCGCCTCATCGCGGGGCGCACGCTCGCCAATCGTCGTGTAAGCAAATCCCGCGGCAAACGGAATCACGGCGACGATCGCGATGAGCTGCAAGACGGAGCGTGCGACGCGACGCGGTAGACGTTTCGGCCACTGTTCGAAAAGACCGAATACGAGCATCGCGGCGATGCCCACGATCAACGCTCGCGCGACGACCACGCGAACCGGGCTCGGGCTGCCGATGCAGAGAATGAGCCCGAAGAATGCCGAGATAGCGAGCGTGAAGCGTACGCGCGGCCAGCTCACCATCCGCGCGAATCCGGTCGGCTTCGATGAAGGCATCGACATGCCACAACTATAGACGAACGCGGAGAAGGTCGTGCGCTGGCGAGCCGGCACGCCCTGGGACTGGCCGCGGCTCGCGCCTTCTAATCGTCGCTCACGCCTCTCCGGCCGCCGCTCATCGCAACGGGTTGGACGCTCCAGTCGGCTCACGCACAGTCGCGATCACTGCGACAACCGGGCCCCATCAAAGGTGGCCGTGGCCGACCCGAAGGAGACACGATGAAACTGAGATATCGAATCTTGAGCGTCATCTCGACCCTGGTCGCGATCGCCATCGTATCCGTGGCCGTCGCGCTCAGCCGCGAGAACCCTTGCCCAACGACGACGCCGCCGTCATCGGATGCAGCGACGATGAATGCGATCACGCATCGCTGCTACGGTCCGCCGGACGTGCTTGCACTCGAACGAGTCGCGAAACCGAC
>JAAYXG010000316.1 GCA_012516015.1 Lysobacteraceae bacterium
AGCGCGATGATTTCCTCGCGAGTCAACCCGTCGAGGGTGATGAGATGTCGCAAGCGCCCCTCGGGGTCGCGCTGCACCGTGGCGCCGATATCGTTCGCGTCGGCACGCTGAAGTTTCAACTCGGCTCTCCTCAAACTCGTTAAGTCGCGGCAGGATCGTCGAACCAGCGTTCGAGCACGATGCGCGCGGCCACCATGTCGACGTCCTCGCGTGTGGTGCGTCGGCGTTTCAAGCCTTTGGAGCGCGCGTCACGCAACTGGTCGGTTGCCTCCCGCGAGCTCAAGCGTTCATCGACGAGCGCAACAGGAAGGGCGTATCGCTTCTTGACCTCGTGCGCGAACCGGCGGCTCGCTTTGGTCAAGAGGGTCGCGGTACCGTCCATATTATAGGGGACGCCGACGACGAGCTGCGCCGGTCGATAGTCGGCGACGAGTCGGTCGATGTCGCGCCAAGGGACATCCGGCGCGCAGCGCAGCGTCGTGAGCGCACGAGCCGTCCGCGTCAGGGTGTCGCCCGACGCGACCCCGATGCGGCGGGTGCCGTAATCGAATGCAAGGATGATTTGCGGTGCTCCGGAGGGTGCACCGGTGTCTTCCATCAAGCGTGGCCCGCGTGATGGCTGATCGTCGCGAGATCGATGCCGAGCAGCCGCCCCGCAGCGCGCCACCGCTGCTCGAACGGGGTGTCGAACAGAATCCGCTCGTCCGCCGGCGCCGTGAGCCAGGCGTTCTGCGCGATCTCGCTCTCCAACTGACCCGCGGACCAGCCTGCGTATCCGAGCGCGACGATCGCGGTATCGGGTCCGGTCCCCTGCGCCATCGCACTCAGGATGTCCGGCGAAGTCGTCACCTGAATGCGAGAAGAGATTTGCTTCGTATGTTCCCAGCTACCGCCGACATGGTGGACGACGAAGCCGCGATCGGTCTGCACCGGCCCGCCCTGAAGCACGTGCTGATTGCCGTCAACGCCCCGTGCGGTCGGCATTTTGAGCTGCTCGAACACGTCGACGAGCCGCATCTGCAGCGGCCGATTGATGATGATGCCGAGCGCACCCTCCTCGTTGTGCTCCCAGATGAACGTGACGGTCTGGGCGAAGTTCGTGTCCGCCAGCGCCGGCATCGCGATCAGGAATTGATTCGTCAAATAATCCGAGCTCGCCATACGTTAAGTATCCCGTCCACGACGTGTCGGCTCAAGGGAAAACCGCGCCAAATGTCGGGGGGATCACACTAGAGCAAGGGCCTGGGGCTCGGGGCTTGGGGCTCGGGTCAGAGAAATGTAGGTCGGAATTTTATTGCGACCTGACTTGCGCTCCGCGTGCTCGAATGGTCCGAATGAATTCGGACGCACAGGGATGCGGGGAAGCCTGTGTTGCAGCGGCATCTCCCGGTCGACCGACGGCTTCGTCGCGCGCGCGTTGCCTTGTTCTTCCACGCCCTTAGTGCGGTGCGCCGCCATCGAGAAACTGCCATTCGTACGCGAAGCGCAATTCCTCGTACCGCTTGCGCAGCTCGGGAGGGAATGGGTCGAAGGGGGAGGCGAGGCGCAGGATCGATAGCGCAGCTTGGTCGATATCCTTGCGGCCGCTCGAGCGCCGCACGATCGTGTCGCCGAGGCTGCCGTCGGCTCGGATGGCAACTTCAAGGACGGGGTTGCCGGTGTGGCCGCGATTGCGAATCGCTGCGGGGAAATTCAGGGTGCCCAAGCGCTCGACTTTGCGGCGCCACGTGTCGAGGTACGGGGCGAGCTGAGACTGACGCGTGTTCGGCACGATCTCCACCGTGCCATCGTCCTTTCGGCCGCGAATTCTCAAGGTCTCGTCGGTCGCATGCGTCGCGATCGGCTGCGGAGAGGTTTGTGCGAGTGCGATCGGCGCTTGCGTGTCTTGCGCGGGACGGTCTTCGCCGCTGCGATATTCGACCTCGCTCACGTCGCTCCGGCTGCTGATGATCTCCTTCGAGCGCTGCCCTTCCACGGCCTCGCGATACTCGGTGCTGTTCGCATCCGGAATGCCGGCCTGCTGGGCTGCGAGCAGCGAGGAAGCTGGATTCGCCGGCCGTACGCGCTCGTCCGTCGTGCCGCTGCCCTCTTGATTGCGCTGCGCCAAGTACTGCGCGCTCAAGTTGTCGGCCGCGCGCGTGTCCGCGCCCGTCAGCAAAAGGACTTCCAGCGTCGGGAGCGGGCGCTCGTCGCTCCGCGGAATCGCGAATGTGATGCCAAGAATGACGATTCCATGAAAGAGCGCCGCGAGAAACAGTGTGGTCGTGAACCGATCGTTCACGGGCGCGAGGCCCTCGTTCCCTTCGAGCGGCAGGGGAGCGGGATCGGCGGCGGCGGACATGGCGTCGAAGGGGTTAGGGGTCAGGGGTTAGGGGATAGTCAGAATTTAGAATATAGCGACGCACGATTCTGAAACGCGCGTCAAATTCGCGCGATCCGACCGTCGATGCATTCTGTCTGCGTACATTTTCCGTTCTGACTGCCCCCT
>JAAYXG010000317.1 GCA_012516015.1 Lysobacteraceae bacterium
AGCAGGATGCCGATGCGGTCGCAGAGCTCCTCCGCCTCGCCCATGTCATGGGTGCAGAGCAGGATCGACGAATCGTGATCCTTCTTGATCGCGCGGATCAGCCGCTGGACATCCTTCTTCGATCGCGGGTCGAGGCCGGTGGTAGGCTCGTCCAGCAGCATCAGCATCGGGCTGGTCAGGAGCGCCCGCGCCAGCGCGATCTTTTGCTGCATGCCGCGTGACAGATGCTCCATCGGCTCGCCAACGCGCTTGTGGTCGAAGCCAATGCTCTCGAGAATCGCCTTGATTCGCGGCTTGCTCTCCCGGTCACTAACGCCATAGAGCTTCGCGCCGAAGATCAGGTTCTCGAGCGACGACAGCTTCTTGAAGAAGCTCGCCTCGACGCTTACCCGATTGATGTAGCGCTGTACCTCGCGCGGGTTCGCCACCGCGTCTACGTCGAAGACCCTGACGGTGCCTGCATCCGGCAGCGTCAACGTCGAGACGACCCGGACCAGCGTGCTCTTTCCGGACCCGTTCGGCCCGAGGATGCCGACAACCTCGCCGCGGCGCACGTTGAACGAGACGCCCTTCAACGCATACGAGTACTCGCCGCGCTTTTTCCTGAACTTCTTTTCAATGTCGTTGAGCTCCAGCGCGTTCGTCGCTCGCTGGACATGTGTGATGGTCACGCGCATTTTCCTCTCGCCTGGCCAGGGCCAGGAACTTCGCGGATTCCCGATACGCTCGGGATGCTAAAGGTTCAAGCGAACTTGAAGTCAAATCGGGTGGTGAGGCGGCGGACGCTCATGGGTGTGCTTCTCCGTTCTTCACCGTTTGCGGGCACAAAAAACCCCTCCGACGATCTCGTCGAGGGGAGGCGCATGCTCGTCGGTTGTGCTCGATGGTCAGTCAGGCACAGTCGTGAGCAGGGCGCACTCCTCCCCCGGGAGACCCGCGATGGGGAAGCGGAGGATGTACATCGTACTGCTCATGAACCTCTGTCCTGGAAAAATCACGCTGGTTGACGCGCATACGTGCGGAACCAACCGCATACTAGGGAACGCGCCGCCAAAAGTCAACGGTTTCCGGGAAGGAATATAGAGGGCGTTTCCCTCGTCGCTCGTTCATCGACATCGTCCGGGATTACGGACGTTCGATCTCGAACACCGCGATCTCTCGTCCGATCCAACGTAGCTCCGAATCACCCAGGCGGCGCCATCCGCGCGTCCCATGCGCTCCGCGTTTCGCATACTCGCGCAGCACAGGGGGCTTGTCCCGGTCATCGACTTCACGAGCCGCTATCCGGTGCGTTCCGCTGGAGAGGACGAGCTCACACGAGGCTCCGGAGCGCAGGGCGTGCACCCAACGACGATCAGCGGATCCAGGCGCAAGAAGGTACCACCGCTCGCCGATCGTCACCAGATCCATCGACGCTGTCTGCCAACCCGCAGAAGGCGTCTGGAAGCGGAGCGACGGTACGCGAGTGATCGGGTCCATCCGTGTTTCTCGCTCCTTCCTGCGGCCGACGGACTCGAGCACGAACTCGATAAGGGAGG
>JAAYXG010000318.1 GCA_012516015.1 Lysobacteraceae bacterium
AGCGGCTTGCGATCGACGTACGACGTGATCGTGACGAATCCGCCCTTTCACGCCCAACGAGGCGTCGACCGCCCGGACATCGGCCGACGCTTCATCGCCGTCGCCGCGGAATCCTTGAATCCAGGCGGACGCCTCTGGCTCGTCGCGAATCGACACTTGCCGTACGAGAGCGTGCTGACGCGCGAGTTCGGCACCGTGCGAACCGTCGCACAGGCGCGCGGATTCAAAGTGATCGAGGCGGTGAAGCGATGAGCCGAGTTGACGGTTGACAGTTGACAGTTGACGGCAAGAAGAGCCGCCCCTCTCCGTCAACCGTCAACCGTCAACCGTCAACCCGTCGATGCGGCATCCGACCCAAACAGCTTGGCCAGGTCCTCATCGGTCAGTTGCCGCCACTTTCCTTCCGGCAGATCACCGAGCGTCAATCCGCCCACTCGGCTGCGATGCAGCTTCTCCACGTGATTGCCGACCGCCGCGAACATGCGGCGCGCCTGGTGATAGCGCCCTTCGGTCAACGTCAGCCGCGCCTGCCGAGGGCCGAGTACTTCGAGCTTCGCCGGTGCGAGCGGCGTGCGCTCCGACTCGAGCTTGAGCTTCCCGCTCGCGAAGATCTTCTCTTCATCGCCGCGTAAGTCGCGTGCGAGCGTGACCTCGTAGACTTTCTCGAGCTTCGATTTCGGCGAGACGATCTTGTGTAGCAGCGCGCCGTTATCGGTCATGAGCAACAGTCCCGTCGTATCGCGGTCGAGGCGTCCGACGGAGGACAGATGCGGCGAACGCAACGCAAATCGATACGGCAGCAGCTCGTAGATCACCGCCCCCACGTCTTTGGTGGAGCAGGTGTAGCCCACGGGTTTGTGCAGCATCAATGTCAACGGAAACGGCGGATCGAGCGGCTCGCCGTCGAGACGTACCGTCGCGTGCTCGACCTTGTCGTCGGTATACAGCACTTCTCCTTGCGCATCGGTGATGCGCCCCTCGCGGAACATCGCGGTCACTTCCCTGCGGCTGCCGTAGCCGAGGTTGGAGATGAGTCTTAGGAGTTTCATGTTGCGGACGGGAATGCGCTAGTACCGCGAAGATAACCCAACGGCTGCGCAACTGCCGTGAGCGCGAGTTCGTTTCGTCTGTATCGGCGCTCGCCTCGCCGTTCTGCCTCTGACGTGGCCGCGACGTTCTCCGTACACTCGCGCGATCCTTTGCTCTCTCCCGGCCACCGTCATGTCGTCTTGGACCTTCTCACAGCGTGCGCAGAAGCTGACGAGCTCTGCTATTCGCGAAATCCTCAAAGTGACCGAACGGCCGGAGGTCATCTCGTTCGCCGGAGGGTTGCCATCGCCCGATACCTTTCCCGTCGAGCGGTTGCGCGAACATGCGCAGCGTGTGCTCACCGAGGCGCCGACGCCCGCGTTGCAGTACGGACCGACGGAAGGATACATGGCATTGCGCGAATGGATCGCGGCGAAGCACGGTGCCTCACCCGCCAACGTGCTCGTGACGACGGGTTCCCAACAGGGCCTCGATCTGCTCGGCAAGGTGCTGATCGATGCGGGCAGCCGCGTGCTCGTCGAGACGCCGACCTACCTCGGAGCGCTCCAGGCCTTCTCCCTGTGCGAGCCGCAGTTCGTGTCCGTTCCTTCGGACGACGAAGGACCGATTACGAGCGAGCTCACGCCGGCATTCACGAAGGACGCTCGCTTTCTGTACTGTCTCCCTAATTTTCAGAATCCGACCGGCCGGCGCATTGCACTCGAGCGGCGGCAAGCGCTTGCGCGCATCGCATCCGACAGTCTGCTCGTGCTCGAGGACGATCCATACGGTGCGCTCTCTTATCGCGGCGACACGCTGCCGACGCTGCAGTCGCTGAACCCGGACGGTGTCGTGTACATGGGATCGTTCTCGAAGGTGCTCGCGCCAGGTCTTCGCGTCGGTTTTCTCATTGCGCCGGAAGGGCTTCATCGCAAGCTCGTGCAAGCGAAGCAGGCGGCGGACCTGCATACGCCGAGCTTCACGCAAAGAATCGTCTACGAGGCGATCAAGGACGGATTTCTCGACACGCACGTACCGACGATCCGCAAGCTCTACGCCGAGCGATGCAGTGCGATGCTGGCGGCGATGGAGCGGCATTTTCCCGCAGACGTGCACTGGAACCGTCCGGAAGGCGGCATGTTCATCTGGGTGAGACTGCCGCCGACGATCGACAGCGGCGTGCTGCTAGGAAAAGCGATCGCAGAGAATGTCGCGTTCGTGCCCGGCGCACCGTTCTTCGCGAACGATCCGCAAGCGAATACCCTCCGCCTCTCCTTCGTCACGGTGCCGCCGGAGCGCATCGAAAAAGGCATCGCGATCTTGGGCGAGCTGCTTCATCGAGAGGTCGAATAGGCGCGAGAGCCATTCGTCTCCCCTCACGCTCAAGCGGATTCGAGGAGTGCGAGCCGCGCTTGTCTTGCCGTATCGGGCAGCAGCTCGGCGGCGGGCGGGATGACGACGCACGCGTGTGCGTCGATGTCGGCCGTCGGCAGTAGCTCGAGCGGTATGCGCAGTATCTTCGGCGCTCCATGCACGCGATCGGCGGGCCGATACACCAGAATCTGATGCCTCGGCGGATACTCGTCCGCGAGCACCTCTAGCAGCAACGTGCGATACGCGACGAGGTTCGCTTCCGCGACGATGCCCTCCGGCGGCGAGTCGATATTCCACAGCATCAGATAAGCGGACGAGTCCAGCGAGCGTCGATACCGCACGAGCTGATTCGCTTCGTAGTGCTGACAACCGAACTTGCCCGGATCGATCCCGAGGTCCGCGTAGAGAAAGTCCACCGTCGAAATGCCCGGCTCCATGTGCGCCGCGTATCCTTCGGTGCGCGCGGTGCGAACTGCGATGTGAGCCGGACCGCCGAACAGACCCGAATGACCGTAAAAGGCGCCGCACACGCTTTTTCCTGCGCGCACCTCACCGAGCAGGATTTGCACGATCGTGCGATTGGCTTCCATTCGCGGTTTGCGCTCGGCGCGGATGTCACGCAGGCTGCGAACATCGCCGTGCAGCTCGCTCAGCCAGACCTCGAATGCTTCGTGCGGCACGTCCGCGAATACGATGTCCGATCGGTCGATGTGGCTTTTCGCGGCCGGTGTGAGATGCGCCCCGGGATGGATCCCGACGCCGATGCATACCAACCTTCCCGATCCGTTCATGCTCACTCGCCTCCCCGGCATCCGTCGCTCAGTTGCGCTTCTGCGCGCGGTGTTCTTACTTGCGATAGCGGATCTGATTGCCGCTCCCGCTCCGTGCTTTCGCGCCGGTATTGAACACGTTTTCGTCGCGGGGAAATGCACGCGAGACGGGAATAGCGAACGCGTTCACGAACTAGGGCGGAGTATTCTGTCGCATCGACGCTCGGTGCAACTTAATAAAGGCCGCGTCCAAGACGCTCGAGGAAAAAATCGCATTCGCAAGGGGGCGAGGTGCCGCTCTCGAGACGGCGATCCTCACTTGCCGTCACCCGTCCTTGCCGTCCGGCTTTTCCGATCGCCATTACGCCGCGTCTTGCGTAAGATAGCGCGCTCTTCATTTTTGGCGGATTCGAGTCGCGCTCATGAGCATGTCGTTACGCGAGCAGTTGCTAGCGGCCGGACTTGGGACGAAGAAGCAGGCGAAAGAGGCCGAGCGCCAGCGGCATCGGGACCTCAAGAACAAATCGGCTCGCAAGGCCGAGCACGAGAAGCGCATGGCCGAGCAGCGCGCCGCGAAGGCGGCGCGCGATCAGGAGCTCAACCGCAAGCGACAGGAAAATCTGGAGCGCAAGGAGCGTTGGGCGCAGATCAAGCAGCTCATCGAGGAACATCGAATCGCCAAGCCGGAAAGCGACGAGTATTTCAATTTCATCGATCGCGAAAAGGTGCGGCGCTTCCCGGTGGATGCGGCCTTGCGCGAGCGCATCGTTCGCGGCGAGGTCGTGATCGTACGCTGCGAGGGGCGCTACGACGTCGTCCCTCCCGAGATCGCCGACCGCATTCGCGAGCGTGAGCCGCGCGCCGTCATTTCGCTGCAGCCCAAGGAACCCGAAACGCCGCCCGACGAGAACGATCCCTAT
>JAAYXG010000319.1 GCA_012516015.1 Lysobacteraceae bacterium
CGGCGTGGGGACAGAGCTACGTCATCGGCGTCGCGCCGCACGGCAGCGACGTGTGTGCGACCCCCGCCCACCTCATGCTCGGCCGGCATTGGACCGGCTGTTACATGGGTGGCGCACGCCTCGACCGGCTCCCCGAGATCGTCGATTGGTATATGGAGCGAAAGATCGAGCTCGATTCGCTCATCACGCATCGGCTCGCTCTCGATCAGATCAATGAAGGCTTCGAGCTCATGAAGCGAGGCGAATCGATCCGTACCGTAATTGCTTTGTAGCAGGTTGACAGTTCATGGTTGACGGTTGACGGGCGGAAAGACTGCTTGCTTTAGCGGCTGACCGTCGCAACATTCGAGCTCGACGCGGACGAGATAAAACGTTTCTTCGCGAAGCGCCTCGCGCCTGAACATCAGTACTCTCGCTACGTTCCGCAGGTCGAGCTTGCGATCGCGCGGCGCAGCTTCGATATCTTCCAGCGCAATGCGAATCGTCGTACGCGCGAGCGGCGCGAGCCGGAAGGTCGCGTTATAGCGATCTTCGTAGCTGTCATTGTGGTGTCGATCGTCGATACGCATCGAAATCGCGAGTTCGAACGAATTCGGATTGACGAGCTCGATCGCAAGATGATCGTAGCCCGTCCAATCCGGCGCAGGCTCTGCGATCCGGATGCCCGGCCACCTCGTCCCATGCAACTGGATCCGCAACGCTCGCTCGGCTTCCGCGACAGCCCACTGTCGCGGAAGCGGCACGATATCGACCCGAGCATTGCGTGCGATGATGAACGGCAGCCCCACACCCCGCGTGAAATCCGCGATGACCGGAAACGCACGAGCGCGATCCGCATAGGCGTGGATCGTGAGAACGACCGGCCAGCAGAGCGCGCAGAGCGCAAGGAATCCGACGGCTACGAGAGCCGCTCGCGCTTTCCGTGCTATCGCTCGCCGGCTCGAATCGAATGCCGCGAATAGGAGCAGAAATCCGGCGGCGCCAAGCAGATCGGTCACCAAGTCATCGAGCGAGGCATCTCGCCCGGTAAATCGCTGCGCCACTTCGGTCGCGAGCCCCAAGAACGCTGTAAGCGCGAACACCAGCACGTATTGCCGCACGAGCGGTTGTGCCACGAACCGTACCTGGCCGCGCAGACCAAAAAGGATGACGAGCGCGATGAGGCCGAACACCGGTCCGTGCGCGAAGTTGTGGAGCGTTCCGTTCAAGAGCGTGTTCTCCGCGGCGATTCGCGGAGAGAACACGACCGCACCCAAGAGAACCGCAAGGAGGAGAGCTGCTATCCCTACTTGGCGCATGGGACTCGCATAGACGCTCCAGAGCTCATTTCCCGAAGATTCCGTCAAAGAAGCGAATTCTCGGTGCTTCCCGCTGCAATCATCTCGAGCGTCGTTCATTGAGCAGTCGCACCGGCGACCTCCAGCACGATCTTCCCTTTGTGCACGCCGGATTCCATGTAGGCATGCGCGGCTGCCGCCTCTCGCAAGGGGAACACGCGGTCGACGACGGGCTTCACGCGGCCCGCCTCGATGAGCGGCCACACGTTGACCTCGATTTCGCGACGCAACGCGCCTTTGAACTCGGCGGAGCGCGGGCGCAAGAGCGATCCCGTCACGACGAGCCGCTTACGGGCGACTTCCAAGAGATCGAGCTCGCCGACGACGCCGCTTTGCACCGCAATCACGACGAGCCTGCCTTCGATTGCGAGAGCGCGGACGTTACGCGGGAGATAACGACCGCCGACGATATCGAGCACGACATCGACGCCGCGGTCGTTCGTGCGCGCAGCGACCTCCGCGACGAAGTCCTGTCGCTTGTAGTCGATCGCCATGCGAGCGCCCAGGCTTTCGCAGAAACGACATTTCTCTTCCGAACCCGCGGTGACATAGACGGTGGCGCCGAGCGCCGTTGCGATTTGAATCGCCATCACGCCGATGCCGCTCGAGCCGCCGTGAACGAGCAGCGTTTCTTCACCCCGCAGTGCACCGAGCTGAAACACGTTGCTCCACACCGTGAAGCACGCCTCCGGGAGCGAAGCGGCCTCGACCAAGCTCAAGCCGTCCGGAACGCGCAGCACCTGACGCGCATCGACAGCGACGTACTCCGCGTAACCGCCGCCTTCGAGCAGCGCACACACTCGTTCATCGACGTGCAAACGCTCGACGCCGGCGCCGACCGCCGCGATCGTACCGGCCACTTCGAGGCCGAGATGCGTCGGTGCGCCGGGCGGCGGCGGATAGCGACCTCGCCGCTGAAGAAGGTCGGCACGATTGAGACCGGCAGCTGCGATCCGAATCAACACCTCGCCTGCCCCGACCGAGGGCAGAGGCTGCTGCGCGAGCCTCAACGCATCCGCTCCGCCCGGATGCGCGACTTCGACGACGTTCATTTGGTGTGGAAGCATTTTGTTCGGCTGGAGGCTGGTGGCTGGAGCAAGAAGAACGTTCCCTGTCTTCGCGGAAGTTCCTATTCATCGGCGTAGAAGCTGTGGCACGAGCTAAGAGGTCGGGATCTCCATCTGGCCCCAGCCTCCAGCCCCTTTTACTCGTCCTTCAGCGCTTCAAGCTTGGCCAAGTTGACGTCATTGAGCGCCTTCTTGAGATCGCGCAAATCGTCCGCCTGCCCCGCCACCTTGACCGTGAATCGATCGCCCACGACCACAGCGTACTCGCCGTTGGATGCGTCGCGCTCCCAATACTCGCGTACGAGCCGGCCGCGATCGCGATACACCCTTTCGATCGTGCCGCCGGATTCGCGCTCGGTGTCCACCCCCGTGAAGCCGGCGAGCGCCAGCAAACCTTTCGCCGAGCCGGTATCCACGATCTCGAGATCGAGTGTGCGTCCGCTGCGCTCGTCGGCGTACGTCGCGGTCGCCGTTGTAATCTCCAGGCCCATGGCGCTATTGCGTTCCACCGAGAGATCGGTGCGTGAATAGCCGCCCAAGGATTCGGGCAAGAACGGTTTGAGCCGCTCCGTCGGCAACGCCGCAACTGCACCGCCGCCGCCCAGCGCCGCACCCATCATCTCCTTGAGCGCCTCTTCTTGTGCCCGCTGATCGCCGGACGCCTGGGCCGCTTCGAGCTTCTTGCTCGCCTCCTCGACGCTCTTACCCCACTCTTCGAGCTTGCCGAGCGGACTGTCCTTATCGAACTTCGCGTTGCTGCTCGAGTACGCACCGGCGCCCACACCGAAGCCCACACCCGCGACGGAGGCCGCGATGGCGGCGACTACGAAGTACAGAATGATGGCGGCGATGATCGATACCGCGGTGTAGCCCGCCGCCTTCTCCGGCGGACACTTCATGGTATGCGGCAATCCAAGATACAGGAGGTAGATGCCGTAGATCGCGCCCGCCAGAGCGACCAACCAGCCGATCGCCGGAACGATCAGGGCGATGCCGGCAACCCATGCGGCGGTGTACGAGTAGGCGACGCTCTTGAGCGCCTGCGTACGATCCTTTTGTCCCCCGAACGTCGGTGCGAGCGCATCGACGATGAGCGCCATGACGAACACGCCGACGAACGCCAGCACGTAACTCACGATCATGGTCGTCAAGCCGGCGCCGAGCGGCACGCGGAAGGTTCCGGCAAACGGAACCGTCGTGCCGATGAGGCTCGTCTTGATGAAGCTCGCGAGCGCGGGTGCCGCCGCGAGCACGATGATGTAGTTCTTGTAGAGATCGCCGACCGTGGCAGGTTCGCCGGCAATGACCGGCCACTCCGCTTTCGGCTGCGTCAGAATCGCTTTCGCACGCGCGATGAGCTTGTTGAAGTCCAAGATCGTGCCCTCCCCGTGTTGTCGTGTTCGAGCGTGCATCTTAGCCGTACGCGGGCCTGAGTGGCGCTGGCACGAACGGGCCTAGGGGAAACGCTCAACGGCTATCGCCGCAACTCGCTGCACGCGCACAGACGGGGCGCGGCAAGTGCCGCGCGCCATGCTCGTCGTGGATGAGTTGGGAGTCAGAAAGCGGCGCGTGGCCGCTGGCGCTATTTCTTTTTCTTGGGCAGGTACAAATCCGTCAGCGTCCCTTCGTACGCTTCCGCCGCAAACGCGATCGTCTCCGACAGCGTCGGGTGCGGGTGAATCGTAAGGCCGATGTCGGCGGCGTCGCAGCCCATCTCGATCGCCAACGCCACTTCGGAAATCAAATCCCCCGCGTTCGGACCAACGATACCGCCGCCGATCACGCGATGCGTGGCCGGATCGAACAGCAGCTTCGTGAACCCTTCATCGCGGCCGAGCGAGAGCGCCCGACCGCTTGCCGACCACGGGAAGCTCGCCTTTTCGTAGGCGATGCCTTTGGCTTTCGCGTCGGTCTCGGTGACACCGACCCACGCCACTTCCGGATCCGTGTAGGCAACGGAAGGAATGACGCGAGCGTCGAACGCGCGCTTCTCCCCATGCGCCACCTCCGCCGCGAGCTTGCCTTCGTGAGTTGCCTTGTGCGCGAGCATCGGAGGTCCCGCGATGTCCCCGATCGCGAAGATGTGCGGCACATTCGTGCGCATCTGACGATCGACGGGGATGAAGCCGCGCTCGTTCACGACCACGCCGGCCGCCTCTGCGCCGATGCGCTTACCGTTCGGCGCGCGACCGACTGCGATCAACACCTTGTCGTAGAGCTGCGGTTCGATGCTCTCGCCGGACGAGCCTTCGGCCGACTCGAAATGAACGCGAAGGCCTTGCTTCTGCGCCTCGATCTTCGTGACTTTCGTCTTCACCATGATGCGCTCGTAGCGCTTCGAGATGCGCCGCTCGAGCGGACGCACGAGATCGCGATCGCAGCCGGGAATGAGCCCGTCCGTGAGCTCGACGACGCTCACCTTCACACCGAGCGCCTGATAGACGGTCGCCATTTCGAGGCCGATGATGCCGCCGCCGACGACGAGCAAGCGCTTCGGCAAATCGAGCTCGAGCGCGCCTGTCGAATCGATGATGCGCGGATCGTCGGGCAAGCCCGGTAAGCGCACGGACTCGGAGCCGGCAGCGATGATGCAGTGCGCGAAAGAAACTCTTCGCTTCTCGCTCGCGCCCTCGGCTCCTTCGACTTCGATCTCGTGATCGGAAACGAAGCGACCGTAGCCGCGAATGACTTCCACCTTGCGCTGCTTCGCCATCGTCGCGAGCCCGCCCGTGAGCCGCGCCACAATCTTGTTCTTCCAATCGAGCAGCTTCGCGGCATCGATCTTGAGCTGACGGAACTTGATGCCGGCGGACTCCATCTCCTGCGCGTCCTCGATGACCTTCGCCGCGTGCA
>JAAYXG010000320.1 GCA_012516015.1 Lysobacteraceae bacterium
GCCTACTACGAGGTCCTGTTCTGGGGCGGCGGTCACGCGCTGCAGTTCACCTGGACGTTGTTGATGCTCGTATCTTGGCTGTGGCTCGCGAGTGCTTCCGGCGGCCGCGTTCCGCTGAGCCCACGAGTGGCTTTGATGCTGTTCGCGCTTGCGCTCGCGAGCGTGTTCGTGACCCCTTACGCCTATCTCGCGCACGACATCGCATCGGTCGAGCATCGTCATCTGCATACGTGGGCGATGCGCTTCGGCGGCGGCCTGTCGATTCTCCCGACCAGCCTCGCCGTCGTCGTCGCACTCGTCGGTCATAGAAGAACGCGACGACCGGAACATGCGCCGTTGCGCTCGGCGCTCATCTCATCGGTGCTGCTGTTCGCGGCCGGCGGCGTGATCGGCGTGCTCATCAACGGCAACAACGTCAAGATCCCCGCGCACTACCACGGCAGCATCGTCGGTGTAACGCTCGCGTTGATGGGCGTCGTGTACTACCTCCTGCCTCGACTTGGATTTCGTGCGCCGGCCGGGCGTCTCGCTTCGTTCCAGCCCGCGCTCTACGGGGCGGGACAGATGATGCATATCGTCGGCCTGATGTGGTCCGGCGGCTACGGCGTGCAACGCAAGCTTGGCGGCAGCGAGCAAGTGCTACGTAGCGCCGGCGAGGTTGCAGGAATGGGTCTCATGGGACTCGGAGGACTGATCGCCATCCTTGGCGGTCTTGCATTCCTCGTCGTCGTCCTTCGCGCAATGCGCCCGGGACGGGTATCGACATGATCGAGCCGCTGCAGGCACTACTCAAGCGCGGCTTCATGCTTGCCGATGCGCTCTTCAACCGCGCCTTCGGCGAGCGGATGAACCCGCTCTACCACCTCGGCTCGATCGCCTTTTCCTTGTTCTGGCTCGTGGCGGTGAGCGGCATCTACCTGTACATCTTCTTCGACACGAGCGTCACCGGAGCACACGCGTCCGTCGAATCCCTCACACACGAGCAGTGGTACGCGGGCGGCATCATGCGAAGCGTCCACCGCTATGCTTCCGATGCGATGGTCGTCGTGATGTTCACGCACCTCGTGCGCCACTTCGCATTCGATCGCATGCGGGGCATACGCTGGTTCTCCTGGATCACCGGTATCGTACTGATCTGGCTCCTCTACACTTCGGGCGCGAACGGCTACATGCTGCCGTGGGACCGACTTGCGCAGTTCGTCGCGACCGGCACTTTCGAATGGCTGAGCTGGCTGCCCGGATTCGGCGGCACCCTCGTTCGCAACGTCATCTATCCGTCGAGCGTCAACGACCGCTTCTTCTCGCTGCTCGTGTTCATCCATATCGGCGTGCCGCTCATGCTCCTGCTCGTCATGTGGGTTCACGTGCAACGCGTACCCAAGGCGAAGATGCAGCCGCCGCGCGCGATTGCCGCCAGCGTCTGCATTGCGCTGCTCGCATTGGCGATCGCAGTGCCGGTGACGAGCCAAGGCGGCCCCGCGGAGCTCGGCACGGAACCCGCTTCACTGCAGCTCGACTGGTTCTATCTTTCCGGCTATGCCCTGCTCTATCGCTGGTCGCCGGGTGCGGTATGGGCGCTCGCGGGCGCTGCGACGCTTTCGCTCGCCGTCCTTCCTTGGATCTCACCGCGCGTCAATCGCGCACAACGACAGACGTTTCGGCTCACTCTCCATCCGGGCGCGCACGAGCTCGCCGTGCACGCGGGCGAGACGCTCCTCGATGCGGGGCTCAAAGCTGGCCTTGCGCTTCCGTTCGAGTGCCGAAATGGCGGCTGCGGCGTGTGCGTGTGTTCCGTCTTGCGCGGCAGCATCGATTATGGGCCCTATCAACCGTCCGTGCTGACAGAACGCATGCGTGCAAGCGGCAAAGCGCTTCTCTGCTGCGCGACGGCGCGCAGCGATCTGGAGATCGAGGTGGAATCGCTCGAAGGTGCGGGTCATCGCGCGGCGCGAACCTACGCCGCGCGCATCGATGCGCTGGAGCGATTGAGCGAGGACGTGATCCTGCTCGAGCTGTCACTTCTCGAGGACGAGCGAATCGAGTTCACGGCGGGGCAATACCTCAACGTCGTGCTCGAAGATGGACAGCGCCGCGCATTCTCCTTCGCGAATGCGCCGCACGACAACGCACGTATCGAACTCCATATACGACGGGTACCTGGCGGCCGTTTCACGACGCGCGTGTTCACGGAGCTGAAGGTCGGCGATTCGCTCGTACTGGAAGGTCCCTTCGGGCGCTTCATTCTGAGCGAAAGCGATAAGCCGATCTTGCTCGTCGCGGGCGTGACGGGTTTCGCACCCATCAAGAGCATCGTAGAGGACGCGTTTCACCGCCGCATCGAGCGACCGATGCATCTCTATTGGGGCGCGCGCCGACGCGCCGACCTCTACATGGCAGAGCTGGCACTCGAGTGGCAACGCACACACGCCAACTTCTCCGTGACCTTCGTTCTCTCGGAAGAGACTTCACCGC
>JAAYXG010000321.1 GCA_012516015.1 Lysobacteraceae bacterium
ATGCGAGGTCGTCTGACGCATGCGCTCCATCACGTCGGATCGCACCGCATCGTCGAAAGTGCGCAGCGTACCGATCATCTCGACCGCATCGGGAATGATGTTGAAGCGAATGCCGCCTTTGATCGCGCCGAGACTCAGTACGACCGGCGTGTCGGTGATGTCGACTTGCCGGCTCACGATCGTCTGCAATCCCATGATGATCTGCGCCGAGGCGACGATCGGGTCGACGCCGCCCCACGGTCGAGAGCCATGTGTCTGTCGGCCGCGCACTTCCAGCTTGAAACTGTCCGAGCCGGCCATCATCGGTCCGGAGCGGTAGCCGATCACGCCCGTCGGGAGCGAGGCGATCACGTGAAGTCCGAAGACGGCTTTCGGTCGAGCGATCTCGAACAGACCTTCTTCCAGCATGAGGCGCGCGCCGCCGCGCTCGCCTTCGGGCGCGCCCTCCTCGGCGGGCTGGAAGATGAATAGCACTTGTCCGGAAAGTCCGTTCTTGTTGCGGGCGAGGACGTCTGCGACGCCCATGAGAATCGCCATGTGCGCATCGTGTCCGCACGCGTGCATCACGCCGACCCTCTCGCCGCGGAACTCCGTCGTCACCGTGGACTTGAAAGGCACGTCGGTCTGCTCCGTGACCGGGAGAGCATCCATGTCCGCGCGGAGGGCAATCGTAGGCCCGGGTTTCGCGCCTCGAAGCAAGGCCGCGACGCCCGTGTGAGCGATTCCCGTGCGCACCTCGAGGCCGAGCGAACGAAGGTGTTCGGCCACGATGCCGGCCGTGCGCGTCTCGCGATTGCTGAGCTCAGGGTGAGCATGGAAATCGCGCCGCCACTCGATCACTTTAGACTCAATCGAAGCCGCTGTCGCGTCGAGCTCCGCGCTCAATCCTTGTGCGCTCGAAAATGACGTTGCACCACATAGGACGAGCGATGCCGCGAGCCAACGCCCGAGTATCCGCGTACCCGGCTGCTTCTGCAAGCAAGCTGTCATGCAAGAGGAGTGTACTCGCCTTCCTGGCGTGCCGCAGTGTGCCCATTGACAGCGTTTTCCGTCGCCCTTCCGTGGGTTGAGGATCATGCGACCGATCGAATAGCGGCGCGATGCGACGAGTTGGCGTGTCTCTTGCTTCGTCATCGTACGACGGACGCAGTCCACGCCGCGGGCGAATCGGAGGAACTGCGCGATGCGGCGTTACGTTTTTGACAGTGTGAGCCGAAGCGCGGGTCGAAAGCGTCGGAAATCGCTTAGCGCGAGCCCGGGGGTCAGCGCGTAGGCTGGCAGGTGCAGGTGTAGTCGAGAACGGTGGGGGTCACATGAACAACGTGATACCGCAAGAGGGACGGTGGTACTCCTATCGAGGCAGTCGCGAGCTGTACCAGGTCATCAATATCGATGACGCCGATCGAGTCATCTACTTCCAGGACAGCCGCGGCGACATCGACGAAGTCGACTTCGACGAGTGGTATGCCATGGATTTGGAGCTACTCACCGACCTGGACGAGCTCCAGCAGTTCGACGAAGACGATGACGACTATCTTTCGGAGCCCGATTTCAATCGAATGCGTGCGCAGCAGCAAGCGCAACGCCGCTGAGCGTCGCGATCAAAGCGGGTCGAGGAAGCGGCCCGCTCGCGGCAAGAAGTAGTTATCCGGATCGAGCGACACGACGACCCTGCTCGAGCGGCCGACGATTTCCGATCTCGGCACGAACCCGTAGAAGCGGGAATCCGCGCTGTTGTGCCGATTATCGCCCAGCACGAGGTAGTGCTCGTTCGGCACGGTGACCGGACCGAAGGAATCCACGGACGAAGGATGCGTATGATCGAACTGCACGCCGTGCGCCGATGTTCCGATGCCCTCCATTGCGATCAGAGCCTGCTCCTCGGCTCTGACGTTCGAGTACTCGGCC
>JAAYXG010000322.1 GCA_012516015.1 Lysobacteraceae bacterium
TCCAGAGCAACAATGCGATGCTCGATGTGGATCTCGTCAATCCGGATCTGCTGCGCGGTGACAGCGTCGTGCTGCCGAGGGACGCGATCCATGTCTCGCGGATGAAGTTCTTGTGGAACGCCGCTTGTTACGAGGTGTTCGCCGTGCGGAACTTCGACGAGCAGCCGCGCACGATCCGGCTCGCCTTGGATTTCGATGCCGACTTCGTCGATGTGTTCGAAGTGCGCGGCTTCGCCCGCCACAGGCGCGGCAAAGTACGCAGGTCCGTGGTCGCGCCGGATCGTGCGCGGCTCGCGTACGCTTCGCTCGACGGAGTTCCGAGATCGACCGAGATTCACTTTTGGCCCAAACCGCTCGAGCTCACGACGGCTCGAGCGGTGTTCGAGCTCGAGCTTGCGCCCAAGCAGCGTCGTGCGATCTCCGTGACGGTGCACTGCCGTACTCACGACGGCCCCGTCGAGCTCCGCCCGCTGGTCGCGGTGCGCTTGGCACGGCGCGATTTGCGTCGCGCGACTCGACAGGCATCCGCGATCGAGACCTCGAGCAGCACGATCAACGACACCGTGTGCCGCTCGATGGCCGATATCAGCATGCTCGTCACGGATACCGAGCACGGGCCCTATCCGTACGCGGGCGTGCCATGGTTCTCGACGGCCTTCGGGCGCGACGGTCTGATCACCGCCTTGCAGACGCTTTGGATGTATCCGTCGCTCGCACGGGGTGTGCTGCGCTTTCTTGCGGCCACGCAGTCGCACGTGAACGATCCGAAGCGCGATGCCGAACCGGGGAAGATCCTGCACGAGACGCGCCGCGGCGAGCTCGCGAGATTGGGCGAAGTGCCGTTCGAGCGCTACTACGGTTCGGTCGATGCAACGCCGCTTTTCATCGTGCTCGCGGGCCGCTATTGGCGCTACACCAAGGATCTCGACACGCTCAAGCTCATCTGGCCGATTATCAAGGCGGCGCTCGCCTGGATCGACCAATACGGCGACATCGACGGTGATGGCTTCGTCGAGTATTCGCGCCGAAGCGGTACCGGATTAGTCAATCAAGGATGGAAGGACTCCGGCGATGCGGTGTTTCATAGCGACGGCACACTCGCCGAGCCGCCCATCGCGTTGAGCGAGGTCCAAGGCTACGTCTACTCGGCGCGGTTGCACGTGGCGCAGCTCGCCGAGGTGATGGGTGAGCAGGCGCTCGCTTCCACTCAGCGCGATCGTGCCGCACAGCTGCGCGAGCGATTCGATGCGGCATTCTGGGATGAGCGCTTGGGGATGTATGCGCTCGCGCTCGACGGTAACAAGCGCCAGTGTCAGGTCCGAAGCTCGAACGCGGGGCAGACATTGTTCACCGGCATCGCGCTTCCCGAGCGCGCGGCGCGAATGGCGCGCGTGCTCATCGAGCGCGAGTTCTTCACGGGCTGGGGACTGCGCACGCTCAGTGCGCGAGAACGCAGATTCAATCCTGCGTCCTACCACAACGGATCGATCTGGCCGCACGACAATGCGCTGATCGCAATGGGCTTGTCGAGCTACGGCCACGCGTCGGAAGCCGAGCAGATCGCGAACGCGATCTTCGATGCGGCCGCGTACATGGACTTGCGCCGTTTGCCCGAGCTCTTCTGCGGCACGCTGCGGCGGCGCGACAAGGGACCGGTCCTTTATCCGGTGGCCTGCGCACCGCAAGCGTGGGCCGCGGCGACTCCGTTCGGATTGCTGCAGGCGTGCTTAGGGTTGGAAATCGACGCTGCGTCGCGCGTCGTGCGTCTGCGGCATCCGAGACTGCCGGCTTCGCTCGAGTGGCTGCGCATCCGTCGGCTTGCCGTCGGCGATGCGCAGCTGGATTTGCTGCTCCGCCGACACGATGCCGACGTGGCGGTGAACGTATTGCGCAAAGAAGGAGACGTCGAAGTCATCGTGGAGCTTTGACTCCGTCATTCACAGGCAACGCTCGTCCGAGATCGTCCGCGCGCGGGGCGTGCTCGCGCTTCAACGCTTCGACATAGTCGCTACGAGTATTGCGCTCATCACCAGCGGGTTCAGCGCGCCGACTTGCGCGCTCGCGGCGTCTTCTCGAGAAAGAGGTCCGCCACCACGCCTCGGAGCCAGCGGTTCGCCGCATCCTGCTGGAATCGCGAGTGCCAGTGCTGACGCACGACCCGAGGGCGCGCCTTGAAGGGCGGCTTCACGAGCTTGATGGCGGCAAGACGCGCCAGGCTCGCGCCGATCGCGTATGGGACGGTGAAGATCAGATCGGAGCGCTCGAGCATGGTCGGCACGGCAAGGTAGTGTTCGATGCGTACCGA
>JAAYXG010000323.1 GCA_012516015.1 Lysobacteraceae bacterium
AGATGTCCTCGGGGTCGCCCGACAGTGCGACCCAGCGGAACGGACCGATGCCGCGACAGAACAAGGGGCGGATATAGGCGGGCACGAAGCCTGGGAAATCGAATGCGTTCGCGACCCCGGCATCGAACGCCACCTGGCGCAGGTTGTTGCCGTAGTCGAACACGGGCACGCCAATCGCGTGATACTCGAGCATCGCGCGCACGTGGACCGCAGCGGAGGCGCTGGCCGCTTCTGCGACCGCCTTCGGATCTCGCGTGCGCATTTCCATCCATTGGGGCACGGTCCAACCGAGTGGCAAGTATCCGTTCACGAGATCGTGCGCAGAGGTTTGATCCGTGACGGCATCGGGCTTCACTCCGCGCCGCACCAGCTCGGGTACGACTTCCGCGGCGTTTCCGAGCAGCGCGACTGACAGCGCTCGACGCTGCTCGCAATGCGCGCGGATCAGCTCGAGCGCATGATCGAGCGAGGATGCTTGAACGTCGAGGTAGCGCGTATCGAGACGCTTTTGGATGCGGCTTTGCTGACATTCGACGCAAAGTATGCTCGCGCCCGCGAGCGTGGCGGCGAGCGGCTGCGCGCCTCCCATTCCGCCCAAGCCCGCTGTCAGAATCCATTTACCGCTCAGATCGCCGCCATAGTGGCGCCGCCCCATTTCGACGAACGTTTCGTGCGTGCCTTGCACGATGCCCTGGCTGCCGATGTAGATCCAGGAGCCGGCCGTCATCTGACCGAACATCATGAGGCCGCGGCGGTCGAGCTCGTGAAAGTGCTCCCAGGTCGCCCATTTCGGCACGAGATTGGAATTCGCGAGCAAGACCCGCGGAGCATCTTCGTGCGTACGGAACACACCGACAGGTTTGCCCGACTGAATCAAGAGCGTTTCATCCGGATTCAGCTCGCGAAGTGTCGCGACGATGCGATCGAAACACGCCCAGTTGCGCGCGGCCCGCCCGATCCCACCGTACACGACCAGCTCATCCGGATTTTCCGCGACTTCCGGGTCGAGGTTGTTCATCAACATCCGAAGCGGCGCTTCGGTGGTCCAGGTCTTGGCCGTGAGCGTCGTGCCTCGCGATGAGCGAATAGTGCGTTGTGCCTTTCGCATGTCTGCAAGCGTGTGAGGTATAGGAAGTAGGGTGTTACGCGGTCCTCTGACCTTACACCTCACACTTTACACTTCACAGCAAATTGGCTATCGCCTTCCGATACCCCGCGGCAATCGCCGTTTCCGCGAAGTGTCGGCCTTCCTGCACGAGCCAGCGCCCGCCGACCATGACGTCACGGACGGCATTGCGCGGATCGGCGAAAACAAGCGTATCGAGAATCGCGTCCTCGACCCGTCCGGCGAACAAGGGTGCGTTGAGATCGAGCACGACGATATCCGCGCGACGACCCGGTGCGAGCGCACCGATCCTACGTGCGCTCGCGCGGGCACCGGCGCTGCAGGCACGCTTCCAAAGCGCTGCGCCGATCGAGCCGTGCTCGTTGCCCGCCAAGATGTTGCGCTCCTTGCGCACGAGCCGCGCCTGATACTCGAGCCAACGCAACTCTTCCGCCGGCGCGAGCGAGACATGACTATCGGAGCCGATCGCAAGCATACCGTCCGCGCTCACGTATGCTTCCGCTTGAAACATCCCGTCGCCGAGATTCGCTTCGGTCGTCGGGCACACGGCGATGACGGCGCCCGTCGCTGCGAGCGATCGCAGCTCCTCGGTCGACGCATGGGTCGCGTGCACGACGCACCAACGATCGTTTACGGACATCTCATCCAGCAGCCATTGGACAGGGGGCTTGCCAAGATGCGCCTTGCAGGCGGCAACCTCCCGTTCCTGTTCCGCGGCATGAATATGGATCGCCTTCGCATTCCCGTGCGCTTCCACGACGGTGCGCATGGAGGCCGGAGGTACGGCTCGTAGACTGTGAAAAGCGATGCCCACCTCCAGCTCTCCGTTGAGCTGCGGAGACGATCGCAACCTTTCGAGCAACGCCAAGAATCGCTCGGTGTCCATTGCAAACATCCGCTGTGCTGCAGTCGGCGGCTCGCCGCCGAAGTCGCTCGTCTGGTACAAAGTCGGGAGCAGCGTGAGTCCGATACCGGCAGTGGCCGCAGCATCGATCAGCGACTGGCACATCACGATCGATTCGTCGTACGGTTCGCCATCCGCTTGGTTGTGCAGATAGTGAAATTCGCAAACGGCCGTATAGCCCGCCCGCAGCATATCCGCGTAGACCTGCGCGGCGATCGCGTTCAGGGACTCCGGAGTCATGCGCGAAGCCAGGCGATACATCACGTCGCGCCAACTCCAGAACGAATCGAGGGACTTGCCGCGGGTTTCAGCGAGGCCCGCCATCGCACGTTGAAACGCGTGACTGTGCGCGTTCGGCATTCCGGGAATGGCAGCGCCGTTGACCAGACGCGCAGTCGTGACGACATCGTCAGCCGCTACGTCGACGATGTCGCCCGCAGGATCTACGGAAATAACGACGTTGCGCCGCCACCCGTTGGGTAACCATGCAGTGGTAAACCGGTAGCGAGACTGCATCGACATGTAGGAAGTATAGGTCCGCCGAAACTAATCTGTTATGTGTAAGAGTGCGTGCTCGATACGATCGCGCACGCGTTCGGTTACGCCGTTGCGTTCGAGTTGCATATGCCCACGACCGTTTGGGATCGAGTTTGGATCGGCGCCGACCTTGCGACGCTGGATGGCGACATAGGTATTGGCCACATTGCAGACGGCGCGATTGCAGTGCGAGGCGAGCAGATCGCCTGGGTCGGGACTCGAGATCAACTTCGCACGTTCGAGTGGTCTGCACGCGAGCGCATCGATGCGCGCGGATTGTGGCTCTTGCCTGGATTGATCGATGCTCACACGCATCTCGTGTACGCCGGCGATCGGAGCGATGAGTTTGCGATGCGCCAAACTGGCGCATCGTACGAAGAGATCGCACGGCGCGGAGGCGGAATCCTATCCACGGTCAGAGCGACCCGAGCGGCGAGCGAAGAGAGCTTGCTTCAACACGCTCGCAAACGTGCAAGTGCGCTCAGAGCCGAAGGCGTCACGACGCTCGAGATCAAATCCGGCTACGGACTCGAGCTCGAAACCGAGCTCAAGATGCTGCGGGTCGCTCGTCGCCTCGGCGCCGATCTCGACGTTTCGGTCGTGACGACCTTCCTTGGCGCGCACACAATCCCCCCGGAGTTCGCCGGCCGCGCGGATGACTACGTCGCCGCCCTGTGCGCCGAGATGCTGCCCGAGGCTGTACGACAAGGCCTCGTCGATGCAGTCGACGCGTTCTGCGAGCACATCGCGTTCTCGCCCGCGCAGACACGACGCATCTTCTCCGCGGCGCGACAGCTCGGCTTGCCGCTGCGCTTACACGCCGATCAATTGAGCGATCTTTCGGGCGCGGCACTTGCGGCGGAGCTCGGCGCGCTGTCCGCGGACCACCTCGAGCATGCTTCGACGGAATCGCTCGAGAAAATGGCCGCGCACGGAGTCGTTGCGGGACTTCTACCCGGCGCGTACTACTATCTGCGAGAGACGAAGCTGCCGCCGGTCGAGCAACTTCGCCGACTGCGAATTCCGATCGCCATCGCGACGGATTGCAATCCGGGAACCTCCCCGATCGCATCGCTCCTGCTCGTGATGAACATGGCGTGCGTGCTCTTCGGATTGACGGCGGATGAAGCATTGCGCGGGGTGACCTGTAACGCGGCACGCGCGCTCGGATTGATCCATGATCGTGGGTCCTTGAGGGCCGGGAAGCGCGCGGACCTCACGATCTGGAGCCTACGCCATCCTCAACAGCTCTGCAGTGAAGTCGGGATGCATCGACCAGATGAGGTCATCGCCGCCGGACGGACGCTTTGCCGACGTGGAGATGTGGATGGTTGATCGTGGACGCTTGAGGATCAGCAGGGAGGCAGCGTCTATTCTTGCCGTCGACCGTCAACTGTGACCGTCAACCTCATATCAGAACGCCACGATAATCCCTAGCGAGATGAAATCCGCGTCGGCCTCTATGGTGCTCGATGAACCCGCATCGAAGGCACGCATGTACTCGAGCCGCGCGCCATAAATGTCCATGAGCGTCATCGCGATCCCGACCCCGGCGACGAAGTCGGTCGAGCTGTCGCGATCGAAATCGATGAACCCATCGGCGATCCGACCCGTCAGCCGCGGCGTCGTGAACTGCACGCCAGCACGACCGTACAGCTCCCACCGATAGCTGATGGGCCAAATTCCGAGCGCATACAGCCCGATACCGCTCGCCTTCCCGACGAACTTCGTATCGACCGTAAATGGCTCGCTGTCGTCGATGACTCCCGTGCTGGTCGCTCGATAAGTGATCTCGCCGAGATCCAAGAACATGCCTTCGATGGCCCAATGCGCGGTGATGCGATAGCCGATCAAGGCTGTGTACCCCTGATCCTGCGTATCGAACGAGGACTCGTGAGACGTCGGCTCGAACCCCACGGCGGGGAAGAAGCCATTCAGCAGGAAATCATCGAACGGTTCTTTGTCGAAATCCCGCTCCGTGATGCCAAACGACCCGCCGACGTACGGGCCCAACTGAGCCGCTTGCGCCGCTTGTCCGAACCCGGCTGCGATCGCAGCCAGCGAAACGATCGCCCAGGCACGCCGAGTAGTCATAGCCGCCACCACGGAAAACATGGGCCTGCACTCTAACGTGTCAGAGGGGGGCTTGGTAGTCGTAGGTGTTCGACCGTCCGCTGGCGCGCAGACAGAGCAGATCAGCTGAGTGGGTACCTTGCACTAGACCGTTCGGTTCATCGCTGCGCGATGGCTCGGCTCGAGGGTCATGACTGGACGAAGAATCAGCTCCCAGCGGCAGGCTCGTCGCATCGTGCGCGCTCTTCTTCCTCTCGCTGCTCTCGACGAATGGTTCTGACGACTGAAATCATCGCAACCGAGATTACGGAGATCAGTGCCGCCATCAAAAAGACGAGCCCGCCCGCGAGCCGCCATCCTTCGTAGAGCCCCCAAGCGACGCCGATCGGAGTAGTAACAAGAAGAAGCGGTTTGGCAATGCGCATGATTGCGGCAGTGTACCGCAGCCGGGATGGGAGAGTCGGAAATCTCCCGCCCCGGCCAACCTCCCGCTCACGCGAACTCGACGATCACTTCGGCGCGATCGGCGCGGCTGAGCGCGGCATTCGCACTGATGACGCCGAACGTCATCCAGGCGCTTACGGTCAACGCGGCAAGCGCACAGCAAATCGCATTTCGTGCAACAGCCAATTTTCCGGTCGCAGTCATGGCAGCTCTCCTCTTTTCCCTAGAACCCGCATCGCCCGATGCGTTCATGGTCTTGAGATGCGAGCGCTGCGCGAAAGGTTGCAACGGCTCGTCGTGGCGCTGGAGCGCTTCGGCGATCACGCTTCAGGCTGGAGGCTGGGGCCAGATTAAGAGTCGTACACCTTCTAGGTAAGCAATGATCACTAGCGCTGCTGGTTTCGATCGCGAAGTTGCAGATCCCGTTCTTCAACGGGACGCGGTAAGACCCGATCATCCTTCACCTAGATCACACGCGTCGCGAACGCTGTTACGCTCTCGTCACTTGTTTCTAGCTCCAGCCCCCAGCCACGTAAATGCCTCTACTCTCCCTCCGCGATGCCGAGCTTGCCTACGGATTGCATCCGCTGCTCGATCGCGCGCAGTTCGCGATCGATCGCGGCGAGCGCGTGGGCCTCATCGGCCGCAACGGCACGGGCAAATCGTCGTTGCTCAAAGTCATTGCGGGCCGAGCCGCGCTCGATGACGGCGAGCTCGTCGTCGGCGATGGACTCAGGATCGTGCTCGTGGAACAGGAGCCCGAGCTGCCGGAAGCCGCGACATTGCGCGACAGCCTCAGCGAGCGCGGCGGCTTGCATCGGATCGCGGATGAGCGGGCGCGTTGGAGCGTCGAGGCGCGCCTCAACGAATATTTGCATCGGCTGAGCGTTGGCGGCGAACGGGATCCGGGCTCCGCTTCCGGCGGCGAGCGCAAGCGTGCCGCGCTCGCCCTCGCTCTTGCGCTCGATCCGGACCTGCTCTTGCTCGATGAGCCCACGAATCACCTCGATATCGACGGCATCCTCGCGCTCGAAGAACTGTTGCTCAAAGTCTCCGCCGCGATCGTCATCACGCACGATCGCGCGTTCCTCGATCGGGTCGCGACTCGCATCGTCGAGCTCGACCGCGGCTTGCTGCGCTCGTATCCGGGCAACTTCGCGACGTACGAATCTCGCAAAGCGGATCAGCTTGCCGCCGAAGAAATCGCGAATCGCAAGTTCGACAAGTTTTGGGCACAGGAAGAAGCATGGATCCGCAAGGGCATCGAGGCGCGCCGCACGCGCAACGAAGGCCGCGTGCGCCGACTTCACGAGCTGCGCGAGCAGCGCGCTGCGCGTCGCGAGCGGCTCGGCAACGTCAAGGTCACGCTCGATGCGGGGGAGCGCTCCGGCAAGCTCGTTGCAGAGCTCGACTCGATTACGAAGCGCTTCGGCGACCGGGTTATCGTGCAGAACCTGTCGTTGCGCGTGCAGCGCGGCGATCGCTGGGGGCTCATCGGTCCGAACGGCGCGGGCAAGTCGACGTTGATCAAACTGATCCTGGGTGTCATCCAGCCCGACTCGGGCACCGTTCGCCTCGGCTCGAACGTCCAGGTCGCGTACTTCGATCAGATGCGCGAGCAGCTCGACCCCGAAAAATCGCTCGTGCAGACGATCAGCCCCGGCTCGGACTGGATCGAGATCGGCAACGAACGCAAGCACGTGATGACTTATCTGGCGGACTTTCTGTTTCCGCCTCAGCGAGCGAGCTCGCCCGTTCGCTCGCTCTCGGGCGGCGAACGCAATCGCTTGCTGCTCGCGCGGCTCTTCGCTCGGCCCGCGAACGTGCTCATCATGGACGAGCCCACCAACGATCTCGATATCGAGTCGCTCGAGCTGCTCGAGGAGACCTTGCAATCGTATGACGGTACGCTGCTGCTGGTGAGTCACGATCGGACTTTCATCGACAACGTCGTCACACAAGCCCTCGTTGCCGAGGGCGGCGGCAAATGGCAGGAGTACGTCGGCGGCTACAGCGACTGGCTCATGCAGCGCAAATCGCCGGCGGAACCGGCGCCTGCAAAGAAGACGACGCCGCGCGCCGCACCGAAGCCATCCAAACCGGGCAAGCTCAGCTATAAAGAAACGCGCGAGCTCGC
>JAAYXG010000324.1 GCA_012516015.1 Lysobacteraceae bacterium
CGCAGCAGATTCGTCGCGTGATGCTGTGGGGCGTTCCATCGTATTCCGCGCAGGATCGCGTGACGCTCCTGCAGAATCCGACACCGCTCGGTTCGCGCGAGGACGGTAGCGACGTTGCCGAAGAATGGCGCCGCATACTCGAGCGCCGCGGTCCGGGCGTGCCGACGACCGCTCTCGCGGAGGATTTCGGCGATCGATTGCGCGCGGGGTTGAATGGCGTCAAGGCGCTTGCCGCTGCCCTGGACTATTCGCCCGGCGAGCGGTTGCCGCTCGTGAAGCAACCGACGCTCGTGCTGAGGCTGAAGGACGAGTTCTGGGAGCAAGCGCCGCGCGTGCGGGGCGCGCTCACGAACGGCTCCTTGCTCGATCTGTCCGACTACGGCCAAGGCTTCTTGAGCGCCGCGCCGAGCCGCTTCGCGGCGATTGCGCGGGAGTTCTTCGACCGCTAACCGGAAGGGGGTAGGGAACAGGGGGTGGGGGATAGTCAGAAGCGCCGCCGCGGCTTGCTTCTTCTAAGAGCGCGCCGCGCGTGCTTCTGGCTATCCCCTAACCCCTATCCCCTAACCACTTCCTCATACTGCTCGCTGCCAGGTCCACGCGCATGCGAGGCCGACGCCGAGCGCGGTCGTCGCCCATCGCGAGGCGATGAGTGCACCGGCTCGCCGATCGAGTGTCCGGCCGAGCACGAGGCTGGCGATCGTCGGTAATGCGAGCGCGATCCAGCACAGTCCACCGAACGTGAGGCCTCGCACCCACCAGCGGCCATCCGTGAGCGCGGCAAGACCCCAGCTCAACCAGAACAAGAACGCGAGCGCGATGCCCGAGAGCATGTGGAGGACCGCTTCGGAAATCGGCGGCTCTGCGTGCGCGAGCGTCCGCTCGCTGCGCCTCATCATCGCGATTCCAGACCAAAACGCGGAATGCGCGAGCACGCTGATCAATCCGGTCAGCGAGCCCGTGAGCAACAATTGCGTGAGCTGCATCGGTGTCGAGCCGTCGGCTCAGAGCTTGAGCGCGCGGTCGAGACCCTGCAACAGCCGTTCGACCTCATCGTGCGTGTTGAAGATGTGTAGGCTCACGCGCAGCGCGCCTAGTTCGGATTCCGGCCACTCGAGCGCTTTCGCGAACACGCGATGCCCGCGTGCGAGCGCCGTCGCGAGCACGCTGCCCGGATGCTTCGCCGAGCGCAGCGTGAGGATGCCGGCCCATAGACCGGGGCGCGCCGGCGTGAGGATCTCCGCATCGCCGAGTTGCTGCAGCCGCAAGCGCGCGTAGATCGCGAGCTCGCGAATGCGCGCTTCGATCTTGCTCCTGCCGATCTGTTGTTGGAATTCGAGCGCCGATTCGACTCCGCGCAATGCGGGCCACAGTTTCGGAACGACGTTCCCGAGCTTGTGCAGTGCCGCCGGGACGTCTTCATGCCCGGCCGATTGAGTCGGCACGAAAATGGGAGGCGAGGCGTCCAATCCGCGCGGCGCGATCGGCCAGAGGCGATCCAACGCTTCGCGTCGCACGTACAGGAAGCCGGTTCCGTGCGTGCCGCCGAGCCATTTGTGAAAGCAGCCCGCGTAATAGTCGCAGCCGAGATCGCGCAGCTGGAAATCGAGCATGCCGACGGCTTGCGCGCCATCGACGACCGTCGCAATGTTCCGCTGCCGCGCGAACTGGCATACATCCGCGACCGGTAAGAGCGCCCCGTCGGCATACTGAACATGCGAGAAGGCGAACACTTTCGTACGTTCGGTCGTGGCCCCAGCGAATAGCCCGAGGACCTGCTCAGGGCCGCCGAGCGGCGCGGGCAAGTCGATCTGCTTGACGACGACGCCCCGCCGTCGAGCGAGGACGAGCCACGGCGCAAGCGCTGCGGGGTGCTCGAGAGAAGTCGTCAAGATCTCGTCGCCCGCGTTGAGGTCGAGTCCGCCGGCGACGTAGCTGAGCGCTTCGCCCGCGCCGTGCGTAAAGCAAACCTCATCGGCATCGCAGCCCAAGAAAGCAGCGAAGCGGGTCGCGAGCCGAGTCGTCTCGGTGGACCAGTAGGCG
>JAAYXG010000325.1 GCA_012516015.1 Lysobacteraceae bacterium
GTGACCGCCGCGACCCCGTCCGAGACGGTATTCAACGCCGCGAATTGTGCTTGCATGTCCGTGGGAAACGCGGGATACGGCGCGGTGCGGATATCGACGGATCGAGGCCGCCGTCCTTGCATGTCGAGCTCGATCCAATTCTCGCCCGTCGAGATCTACGCGCCCGCTTCGCGCAGCTTTGCCAACACGGCATCGAGATGATCCGGCCGCGTGCCTTTGATGCGCACGTGACCGCGCGTGATCGCGCCGGCGACCAGATAGGTCCCGCTCTCGATGCGATCCGGCAGGACGTCGTAGCTCGTGCCCCAGAGGCGCTTCACGCCTTCGACGACGATGCGATCCGATCCCGCGCCATGGATTTTTGCACCCATTCCAATCAAGAAATTGGCGAGGTCGACGACTTCCGGCTCGCGCGCCGCGTTTTCGATGATCGTCTCTCCCTCGGCGAGCGTTGCAGCCATCAAGAGATTTTCCGTCCCGGTTACCGTCACGGTATCGAGCACGAGACGAGTGCCGACGAGCCGGTCCGCGCGGGCGCGGATGTAGCCGTTTTCGATGCTGATATCCGCACCGAGGGCGCGCAATCCATCGACGTGGATATTGACGGGCCGGGCACCGATCGCGCATCCCCCGGGCAAGGAGACATCCGCTTGGCCGAAGCGCGCGAGCAACGGTCCGAGCACGACGATCGACGCACGCATCGTGCGCACCAGCTCATATGGAGCGACGCATTCGTTGATCGTCGCCGCATCGACCTCCACGCGCATCTTGTCGTCGATCGTCACGCTCACGCCCATGCGGCCGAGCAGCTCGATCATCGTCGTGACGTCTTGAAGATGAGGTACGTTGCCGACCGAAACCGTGCCTTCGGCGAGGAGCGTCCCCGCGAGAATGGGCAACGCCGCATTCTTCGCGCCGGAGATGCGAACTTCACCCTCGAGAGGCGTGCCGCCGCGGATCTGAAGCTTATCCATCAGGGAAGGGGATCACGACTAGGGGATAGGGGATAGTATGAACGCGAGGCAAAGTCGGCGTCGCAACGTAGATTAGCCAAAGGGAGTGGAACGATGCGTCATTCTGACTATCCCCTACCCCCTGATCATTATCCCCTAGGAGAGGCGTTAGCCTCTTCCGGCGTGAGCGCCTGCATCGACAGCGCATGAATCTCCCGACCCATGCGGGAGCCGAGCGTGGCGTAGACGAGTTGATGCCGCTGGATCATCCGCTTGCCTACGAATTGCTCGGCGATGATGACGGCTTCGAAATGCGTACCGTCGTCGGACACGACCTGCACGCGCGCGCCGGGCAGGCCGGCCTCGATCAAACGCTGTACTTCTATGGCATTCATGGACATCGAAGGAATTCGTGAGCGGGCCGCGATATTAGCCGATTCGGCGGAGCAGATCGCGGTTTGGCAAGGCGGCGCGTTATGATGCGCTCATGACTCGAACGCTCGACGACCAGCAACTTCTTGCACGCGCCAGGCGCGTGCTCGACACCGAGATCGCCGCGATCGCTGCCGTCCGCGAACGCCTGCAGGTACCCTTTGTGGAGGCGTGCCGACTCTTGCACGAATGCAAGGGCCGCGTCGTCGTATCCGGAATGGGCAAGTCGGGGCATATCGGCAACAAGGTTGCAGCAACGCTTGCGAGCACCGGAACGCCTGCGTTCTTCCTTCATCCCGCTGAAGCGGGACACGGAGATATCGGGATGATCACGGCGGACGACGTGCTCCTCGCGCTTTCCAATTCCGGGGAAACGCCCGAGCTGTTGACGATTCTGCCGGTCATCAAGCGGCTGGGCATCCCCGTCGTCGCGATGACGGGCCGCCCAAGCTCGACCCTCGGCAAAGCAGCGAATGTCGTTCTCGATGTCAGCGTGCCGGAAGAGGCATGTCCGCATAACCTTGCTCCCACCGCCAGTACGACGGCCACGCTCGCCGTCGGCGATGCGATCGCCGTTGCGATCTTGGAAGCGCGCGGCTTCACGCAGGAAGACTTCGCTCGCTCGCATCCGGGCGGCATTCTCGGCCGGCGACTGTTGCTTCGCATCGAAGACGTGATGCGAACGGGTGAGCAGCTCCCCGCGGTCGGTCCGTCCGCTTCGCTCCGTGAAGGTCTCATCGAGATGAGCCGCAAGGGACTCGGTATGACGGCCATCGTCGATGAAAAAGGCAAGGTGCTCGGCATCTTCACGGATGGCGATTTGCGCCGCACGCTGGATCGCGATCCGGATCTGCGCTCGAAACGCATGTCCGACGTCATGACACCGAATCCGAAAACGGTGGGGCGCGAGATGCTCGCTGCCGAAGCAGTTCATCTGCTCGAGAGCTCGCGTATCACGCAGCTCCTGGTCGTCGACGCAGATGGCGTGCTCATCGGCGCACTGAACGTGCACGACCTGTTCCGCGCCGGGGTAATGTGATGCTCCCATCGTGTGAACGTGTAGAGGTGCGGACGTGCAGACGTCAGAGGGCGCGGGTCGCTCGGCTACACTGCTCGGCAGCGCACCGCGCGTCCTTCTGACGAACGCACGTCTACACGAATAAACGTCTACACGTCCCATGGATACTCTTCTCGAACGCGCCAACGATGTCCGATTGCTCGTGTTGGATGTGGACGGCGTCTTGACCGATGGCCGCCTCTACTTCGGTGCGCGCGGAGAACAAATGAAATGCTTTCATGTGCGCGATGGCGCCGGCATCGTGCGATTGCTGCGAGCCGGCGTGCAAGTGGCAGTGATCTCGGGCCGTTCATCCCGTGCGGTCGAGCGCCGGATGTCCGAGCTGGGCGTCACTTGGGTCCGCCAAGGTATCGAGGACAAGCAGGTTGCATTGCGCGAGCTCCTGGAAATCCTCGGGCTCACCGCGCGATCGGTCGCGTGCGTGGGCGATGATCTCGCCGACGTACCTCTACTCGAAATGGCGCGGCTTGCCGTCGCCGTCGCGGATGCGCATCCGAGCGTGAAGTCTCGCGCGCACTTCATTACGCAGACGAGCGGCGGCCAAGGCGCCGTGCGAGAGGTCTGCGACCTCATCCTCGAAAGTCAGCAGCGAATCGCGTGACGACTGAGCGGGTGAACGCGTGAACTGGCGTTGGATCTCGATTTCGGCACTATTGGCAGCGCTCGTGATCGGCTACGGGGCACTGAATCGGCGCGATACGACGCTCCAGGTCATCGCCGAAGCCCCGCTCCGCCCAGCGTACTATTTGCGCAATGCCGTAATCACGGAAACGTCTCCGGACGGCACGATGGAAACGCAGCTCGCTGCAGCACGCATCGAGCTGGAGCCGCTCAGCGACGAGTTGACCATGAGCGAGGTCTTTCTGACTTATTTTCAATCGCCGGAGCAAGAGTGGCGTCTCACGGCCGATCGAGGTTACAAGCCCGGCACGTCGCCGATTTTCCGATTGATCGGCGACGTGGAGCTGCGACCGGCAAAGAACGACACCGACGCCAGCCTCCGAGCGGAGGAGTTGGCGATCGATACCGAGAAGGAAGTTGCTTTCAGCACGCGCTCTCCGGTGCAGATTCGCTTCGGGAATCACTCGATGGAGGTGCAACGCTTTCGCTTCGACCTGAACGAGCAGAAACTACATTTGGAAGCCGGTGAGGGTCGTTATGCGCAGCTCTGAGGGGATCGCACTCGTCGTGTTCATGGGCCTCGCCGCTTGGAATGGCGGCGCCGCGGAACGACCCGTGCTCGATGCCGAGAACTTCGGCTACGACTTCGAGCGTTCCGAGGTCGATTTCAAGAACGACACCGCGCATTTCTTCGGTCACGTGCGCGTCACGCAGGGGCCGAATTCGATTCAGGCAGAGGAAGCGACGGCACGCGCCTTTCGTTCCGAGAACAAGCAGTGGGAATTCCGCGACTCCGTCCTGCTTCGCACGGAGGATGCGCGACTGTCCGCCGAGACCGCGACGGCAGCCTTCGATGCCGACGTGCTCGTCGCCGCCCGTGTCGAGGGCACCCCCGCGGAGTTCGAGCGTCTCGGCGAGTCCCCCGAACAGCTCGCCCGAGGCCGAGCGCGTGTCATCGAATACGACCTGGTCGCGGATACCGTTACACTGACAGGAGATGTCTGGTTCGGTTACGGCAAAGATGAATTCACAGGCGAGACCGTGATCTATAGCTTGCGCGATGAGCTCGTCCGACTGAATTCGGGAGAATCGGGCCGCGTCCGCGGCATCATCCGTCCTCGCACGGGCGAGAAGGAGAAGGAGCCCGACCGGCGAGAGCCGAACATACCGCGCTCCGAAGGCGACTCCTCGGGCAACGAAGGCGAAGCATGAGCTTGTTGCGTGTCGAGGGCCTCGCGAAGCGTTTTCGTTCGCGCCAAGTCGTCAAGGATCTTTCGATCGAAGTCGCCCAGGGAGAGGTCGTCGGCCTGCTCGGCCCGAACGGTGCCGGAAAGACGACCGCCTTTTACATGATCGTTGGGCTCGTACCGACGGATGCAGGGCGGATTCTGCTCGACGATCTCGACATCTCGAGACTACCCGTGCATCGGCGCGCGCGCCTCGGCCTCGGCTATCTGCCGCAAGAAGCCTCCGTTTTCCGCAAGCTCTCGGTGCAAGACAACATCCTCGCCATCCTGGAAACTCGCGAGGACCTCGACGCCGCTCAGCGCGAACGGCATCTGGAGGCGCTGCTCGATGAGCTCCATATCGGGCATATCCGCAACAGCATCGGGCAAAGCCTCTCCGGTGGCGAACGCCGACGCGTCGAAATCGCCCGCGCGCTCGCGGCCGAGCCGCGCTTCATGCTCCTCGACGAGCCCTTTGCCGGAGTCGACCCGATCTCCGTGTTGGA
>JAAYXG010000326.1 GCA_012516015.1 Lysobacteraceae bacterium
CGTCGCGCTCCAACCGCGCTTCGAGCGCCGCGAGGGGCGCCGTGCGCTGCGTCTTCTGGATCACCCTCGTTTTCGCGCCGCCTACGATTTTCTGCTGTTGCGCGTGGCGTCGGGCGATGCCGACCCCGCACTCGGCGAGTGGTGGACCGAGATTCAAACGCTCTCGCCGGAGGAGCGTCTCGCCAAAGTCGAGCCGGCGAGCGGTGTGCGCGAACCGTCGGCACGACGACGCCGACGCAGGCGCAAGCGGCCGCCGGCGGCCAGCCTGTAGAAAGCCGTGAATCCCGTGCTTTGGGCGCCAGCGTACATCGCGCTCGGGAGTAACCTCGACGATCCGCAACTGCAGATCGAGCGCGGATTCGCCGCGCTCGCGACGCTGCCGGATTCGCGGCTCGTGGCGCGCTCGCGGCTGTACGCCTCCAAGCCGCTCGGCTCCGTGGTGCAACCCGACTTCGTGAACGCGGCTGCGGGATTGATCACGCAGCTCTCGGCGCGGGATCTGCTCCGCTCGCTCAAGCGCCTCGAGACGCAGCTCGGGCGTGCGGCGCCGATCGAGCGCTGGGGTCCGCGGCGCATCGATTTCGATCTGCTTGCGTATGCCGACGTGCGCATCGACGAGACGGATCTCACCATTCCGCACCCCGGCATCCCGGAGAGGAATTTCGTGCTGTATCCTCTCGCGGAGATCGCGCCTGACCTTCTCATTCCCGGCATGGGTGTCGTAAGAGCGCTCGCGACGCGCGCGAGCGCGGAAGGCTTGCAGGTACTCCACTAAATACAATCGCATTCCAGACCTGCTGCGCGTCGTGATTGCAAAAGGCATGTCAGAAAAATCCATCGTATCGACGCCACATCGTTTGATCGTGGTGGAAGGACCCATCGGCGTCGGCAAGACGAGTCTCGCGCGGCGGCTCGCGCGCAGCTTCGGGAGCGAGCTCATTCTCGAGCAGGCGGAGGAAAACCCTTTTCTCGAGCGGTTCTACAAGAACCCGCGCGCGGCCGCGCTGCAGACGCAGCTCTTCTTCTTGTTTCAGCGCGCACGGCAGCTGGAGGACATCCGCCAGCACGACTTGTTCGACACGGTCAGAGTGGCGGACTACCTCATCGACAAGGATCGGCTGTTCGCGCGGCTCACGCTCGACGACGAGGAGTACGCCTTGTACGAGCAGGTGTATACAAGGCTCGCGGTCGACGCGCCCGTGCCCGACTTGGTGATCTATCTGCAGGCGCCTGTCGATGTGCTCCTCGAGCGTATCCAACGGCGGGGTTTGCGTTACGAGCAGCAGATCGAGCGCGGCTATCTCGAGCGGCTTCAGGAAGCGTATGCGCGCTTTTTCCACGAGTACGATGCGTCGCCGCTCCTGATCGTGAATGCGGCGCAGGCGGATTTCGTCGCCAATGAGCAGGATTACGCGCAGTTGCTCGAGCAAGTGATCCGCATACGCCGCGGCCGACATTTCTATAATCCATTGAAGAGTGCGGTGTGATGTAGCCTCGGGCTCTGGGCTCTGGGCTCTGGGCTCTGGGCTCTGGGCTCTGGGCTCTGGCCAGAACTCGTGCTTTGCACACGCGCTTCACACTCGAGACGCCGCAGCACGGCAGGAAGATTGCTTCTTCTCGCTTCTCGCTTTCCGCTTCTTGCTTCTTCTCGCTTCTTGCCGGAGCCCAGCGCCCAGCGCCCAGCGCCCCACGCCGAGTGTCCAACTCTGCGCGCGCGAAGTTGATGTTTCCCTGACCCTCGTTCATCCTTGATCGCCTCTTCCGACAGGCAACGCGCATGTACAAACATTTGCAAGAGCGGTACGCGCCTCGTCCACCCGTCAACGTGGCGACGTTGGCCCGCATGAAAGCCGAGGGCGAGAAGATTGCTGCGATCACCGCGTATGACGCGAGCTTCGCCACGCTCGTCGATGACGCGGGCGTGGATGTGGTGCTCGTGGGCGATTCTCTCGGGATGGTGATCCAAGGGCACGATACGACGGTGCCCGTGACGCTCGATGACGTGATCTATCACTGCCGTGCCGTCTCCCGCGGCTTGTATCGTCCGTTTCTGATGGCGGACATGCCCTTCATGACCTACGCCTCGCGCGAGCAGGCGTTGGAAAACGCTGTCAGGCTCATGCAGGAAGGCGGTGCGAAGATCGTGAAGCTCGAAGGCGGAGCAGGGCAAGTCGAGATCGTCGAGTTTCTCGCGAATCACGACATTGCCGTGTGCGCGCACCTGGGGCTCAAACCGCAATCCGTGCACAAGGTCGGCGGTTTTCGCGTGCAAGGCCGCGACGAAAGCGCCGCGAAACGCATGCTCGACGATGCGAAAGCGCTCGAGGCAGCAGGGGCCGATGTCGTTCTGGTGGAGTGCATTCCCGCCTCGCTCGGCGCGGAAATCACCGAAGCCTTGCAAGTACCGGTGATCGGGATCGGTGCTGGACCAGATACCGACGGCCAGATACTGGTGCTCTATGACGTGCTCAACATCACCTCGGGCCGTAAACCGCGCTTCTCGAAGGATTTCATGATCGGACACGACA
>JAAYXG010000327.1 GCA_012516015.1 Lysobacteraceae bacterium
CTCCGCGGAGACGACGGTCACGGGTGCGGTCTCGACCGCCCGGGCCAGATCCGGGTTCGCAAAAACCGTGAGTCCCTTGAATACCGGGAAGTACGTGATCGCGGCCAAGATGCACCCGGCCATGATGATCTTCTTACGACCGATCTTGTCCGACAACGCCCCGAACACGACGAAAAACGGCGTCCCGATGAGGAGCGCCGCGGCGATGATCAGATTCGCCGCCATCGCCTCGACTTGCAGGATCTTTTCGAGGAAGAAGAGCGCGTAGAACTGCCCGCCGTACCAGACGACCGCTTGACCCGCCGTCGCGCCGAACAGCGCCAGAATGACGATCTTGAGATTGCCCCATTCTCCGAACGCCTCGGTCAACGGGGCCTTCGAGAGCTTGCCCTGCGCCTTGATTTCCAAGAACGCGGGCGATTCCTGCAACTGCAACCGGATGTAGACGGAGATCGCGAGCAGGACGATCGAGAGCAGGAACGGAATGCGCCAGCCCCACACGTCGAACTCCTCGCCCACGGCCACGCGGCAGCCCAGAATGACGAGCAGCGAGAGAAACAATCCGAGCGTCGCGGTCGTCTGGATCCAACTCGTATACAAGCCGCGCTTGCCGTCGGGCGCATGCTCCGCGACGTACGTCGCAGCACCGCCATACTCGCCGCCGAGCGCAAGGCCCTGTAGCAAACGCAGCGAGATCAGGATGATCGGCGCCGCAACCCCGATTTGCGCATAGCTCGGCAGCATGCCCACCAAGGCGGTCGACAGGCCCATGATGACGATCGTGACGAGGAACGTGTACTTGCGTCCGATCAGATCGCCCAAACGACCGAAGATCAGTGCGCCGAAAGGCCGCACGAAGAACCCCGCAGCGAACGCGAGCAAGGCGAAGATGAAGGCGGTGGTTTCGTTCACGCCCGAGAAGAACTGCCGTGAAATGATCACGGACAACGAGCCGTACAGGTAGAAGTCGTACCACTCGAACACGGTCCCGAGCGAGGACGCGAAGACGACGCGCTTGTGCCCTCGGTCGAGCGTGCGTTCGCCGGCTAGGACCGCTGGTGCTGTCGATGCCATCTGGGATCCCTCAACGCTTGTTCGAAGTTGTTGTTTTCGTTAGTACGAGGCTGCAACCGAGCGGCTCGGCGCAAAAGAGTAGCAAAAGAGCCGCCGGGTGTTCATGAAAATGGAGCGAAAATTTGCGCGATCTTCGCTCCGTCCGACCCTTCTTTCGTGCGCTCGGGCCGTTCGGGCCGTACACTTCGGTGAGCTGACTTCGGGAGGATCGTCATGCCCACGAGATCGATTCGAAGCCTGCTCGCGCCTCGCTCGCTCGCGAGCACCCTCGTCTGTCTAGCGCTCGCGAGCGTCGCCTGGGCTCACCATGGGTGGAGCTCGTACGATGCGAACAAGGTGATGAAATTCGACGCCGAGCTCGCGCAGGTGCGGTATCGCAATCCGCACGCCGAGGTCGAAGTCGATTACGGCGGCAAACGCTGGCTGGTCATTCTGGCGCCCATCCGCCGCATGGAGTCGCGCGGCTTGCCGAGCGATGCGCTGGAGGTCGGCAAGACGGTCACCATCGAGGGCTACCCGCGCTCGGACGGCACTGCCGAGCTGCGCGCCGAGCGCATTACGGTCGACGGCAAGACCATCGAGCTACGCTGACGTGGATGCCTTCGAGTGGGCGGCGCGCCTCGAAGGCTCACCGCTCGGCGAATGGATGCGCGCGTCCGCACTCGCGTATCCCGTCGCGAACGTCGTGCACCTGCTCGGGCTCGTACTGCTCATCGGGCCGATCGCGCTGCTCGATTTGCGATTGCTCGGTCTCGCGCGCGACCTGCCGCTCCCTCGGCTCTCGCGCATCCTCACGGCGTGGGCCGTCGTGGGCCTCGCGCTGCTCGGTGCGGCGGGATTCTTGATGTTCTCGGCCGACGCGGGCCCGCTGCTCGCAAACGGCATCATGCAAGCGAAGCTCTGGGTCATTGCGCTCGGCGTCGTCAATGCGGTCCTCTTCCGTGCACTATGGAACGAACGCCTTGCGCAGTGGGACATCGCCCCGCCGATTCTCGGGCGCGCTCAGGCGCTCGCATCGATCGCGATCTGGGTCACTGCGGGCGTGCTCGGCCGGTGGATTGCCTATTCATGACATTTCCCGGCTGGCCGAAGACGACTCGCACCTCTATCATTCGGTCGCCTCCTTATCAGGTACTTTGAAGCATGAGCGCGAAATCCTCCGTTAAGCAGTTCGAACCCAAGTACATGAAGCTCAGTATCCTGACGGCCGCACTTCAGGAGCTGACGCCGCGGGAGAAGCGCGATCCGGATCCGGATCTCGCAATCGAGGAATGGCTGCAGTTCGCGCGCGATATCGGCGCACCGAACATTCAGCTCTCGGCTGCACTGCATCCGACGCAAAGCGACGTGCCGGCCGAGGCCATGCTGGACCCCGTCGCAAACACGCTCGACCTTAGGGAACCGTTCAACAAGCAACGCGCTACGCGCGTGCAAGCGGCAATGCGCGAGACCGGTGTCGGTCTCTCGGACGTCGCGTACTTCGACAACATGCTCGTGGCGAACGAGACCGAGCGCCGCAAGAAGCACGACTTCATGCTCCGCGTGTTCGACGCGGCCGTCCTGCTCGGCACCGATGCCGTATGTGGGTTCGTGGGGCGCAACCCGGAGCTGGAGATGGACCAGAACCTCGAGATGTTCGAGGCCGTCTTCATTCCGCTCCTCAAGGAGGCGAAAGCTCGCGGGCTCACGTACCGCGTCGAGCAGTGCCCGATGCCCGGTTGGAACGTGCTCGATCGTTGGCACAACAACATCGCGTATGCGCCCGGACCGTGGATCGCGCTGCATCGCA
>JAAYXG010000328.1 GCA_012516015.1 Lysobacteraceae bacterium
ACGCCGGGACGACCAGATGTTGAGTCTTGCAGAATTGCAACCGTGCGGTCGCCGCGATTCTCCGCTCCTATCCGTTGGCTGCATCATCTACCTCGTACAGTAGTGCAACCTCCGGAGACAATTCCCCTATTCTTCCTTGGCGAGCTTCGCGCTTTGCGAGAGTCCTCTTACTCTCTTATGTCGCGACACCCAGCAAGCTTGCGACTTTTCTGTCCGCCCAGCTTTCGCGGTTGAAGCCGTCCATGAAGCCGCAGTGGCCGCCGTAGGGGATCTTCAGTACGTCGAGGTTCCGATTGCGCGCGAGGTGCTCGACGTCGTGTGCGGGGATGATCGGATCGTCGAGCGACAGCAGCGCATAGCTCGGTACTTCGAGTCGACTGAGCACATCGCCGACGATCGCGTAGCCGTCGAGGTATGCATCGACGCTGGGGAACTCGTTGAAGTACTCGATCAACAGCTCGGTCATCCGCAGCAGACTCTTCTGCGCCAGCACTTCCTTGAAGTCGTAGAGGTCCGGGAATAGCCGCTGTTTCAGCCGCAGCGAACGTTTCCACTTCGAAACGAAGTACTGCCGATAGATGAACGAGCCCTTCTCGAGGACCTCCATCGTGCTGTGAGGCCGCAGTACCGGACAGACCGCGACCGCGCGCTCGAGGTTCAAGCCCGCGCTGGGCGCACGGGCGGCCACGCGCAGTGCGAAGTTTCCGCCCAGCGAAAAGCCCGCGATCGTCGAACGACGGTTCGAAGCGCGCTGCTCGATGCTGCGCACGGCGCCGATGATTTCATCGAGCCGGCAGGAGTGGAAGATCTCGCGATTCAAATGATGGCTCGGACCGTGATCGCGGAAGTTGAGACGAAACACATCGCACCCGAGGCCGAAGAGGTATGCCCCAAGGGACAGGACGTACAGCGAGTCGGCGCTGCCTTCCCAGCCATGCAGCAAAATCACGAGATCGCGCGCCTCCGGCCGCCCGAGCGCCGTCTGCGTCGAGTGATACCCCAACAGGCGCACACCGTCGCCGCACTCGACGACGTGCATTCTCGACGCGGCGAGCAAATCGCGCGCCCGCATCGACAGCAGCGGACGACGCAGCTTCAAGCTCGGCAGAATCGACTGCAGATGCGCATTCGTGAGCCAGCGCGGCGGCGCGAAGGTCATGGCCGCCGTCGCAAGCGCGGTGGTCGGATCCAGCAAGGTGCGTTCGTTCATGAATCGAGGCGGATGCCCGAGCAACCCGGCAAGCTCGTGACGAAGTCTGCGCCGACCAGCATCGAAGGCGTATGGAAGCCGGCGCGCTGCGGCTCGGCGAGCAACCGCTCCATGATGCCAAGCGCGCTTTGGACTGTCAGCGCGTATCCGTTCGGCGTGCGCAATCGTGCAGTTCTTACCCGACCTTCCTCGTTGCGCACTTCGCCCCATACGAAGCTCGGATTGCTTTCACGTTGCGTCTGATCGGGCGGGCGAAGCTTCGCCTCGATGCGCCGCTTCATCATCTGCTGAACGAAGCGGCGGCGCAGCATCGGACGCAACCAGTTCATGCGCTGCAGCCGCTTGAGCGCATTCGGGGATGTGGCCGTGAAGACCTCGATATTCGGAATGCCGGTCGTGTAGTACGCAGTGCTCACGTCGCCCCAAGGGATCGCGACGGCGAGCCGCTCGCCGCCGCCGAAATCGATCCGCCGCGTCCGCGAGCCCAGCGGGAGGCTGACGAGCTTGCCCGCGCGTCGAACTTTGCAGCCGTCGGCGATCGCTTCGATCGCCGTCTTCGCGGTCCCTTTGCTCATGCCCGATCGACTATCGAAGCCCAACGCGAGCTCGGTCGCTTCCGGCAGCGTTTCCTTCAGCTTCGCGGCGATGCTGTCGGTCGGTACGACATCGAAGCCGACGCCTGGGCACAGAACGATGCCCGCGCGCTGCGCTTTTTCATCGACGCTATGCGCGAGCTCGAAGACGTCGATCTCGCCGGTAATGTCGAGATAGTGCACGTGCGTTGCAAGGCAGCCTTGCATCATCGAACGCGCCGTGAGCGAGAACGGTCCTGCGCAGTTGAGGATTGCCTGTACCCCCTGCAGCGCCGAGACGAGGGCGGTGTGATCATCGACGGAGAAAACGAGATGCGGGCAGTCGAGCTCAGATGCGAGACCCTCGATTTTCTCCCGCGAGCGGCCCGCGAGCACGGGTCGCAGCCCGCGTCGCACCGCTTCGCGCGCAATCAGCTCGCCGGTGTAGCCGTTCGCGCCGTAAAGCAGCCAGCTCGATGTCATACTGATCCGTAAACGGATTGGCGAAGGGAAGGCTGATCAAAAGTCGCGAAGTCGGACGGCAAAGCGTGCGAAAAGTACGAGGCGCGTACGCTCGAGCTTCTCACACCGTCACTCCATCGCCTCGCCACTAGGTTCTGCCGAGAACTCTACCCGATTGTTCAGCACGGCGACTCGATTCCAATCGCCGGCGGTGAGCATGTCTTGGTTCGGGTCGGGATAAGGCATCGTCGGTTGACGGCCGAGGTGCTGCACCTCGACGACGAGCGCGTCCGACGAGTCGCTGCGCAGCGAGGAAAGGAGATTGGCGAACGCGAGCGACTGACGCTGCGCGGTGCTCATGCTTTCGTCGAAGGGGTTACCGACGACATCGCAGCGTTTGAACGGCAGATCGTCTGCGGCGAGCGAATAGCCCTCGAAGCCGTTCCCTGTGAGACAGAACTCGCCCGAGTACGTTGCGACTTTTATCTTGCCTTTGAAGCCTTGCTCTCTCAGTTCGGTGATCAACGCACGCAGGCGCTCGAGGCGAGTGCCCGCGAGCGGCACTTCGCCATAGGGCACGAGCTCGGGGCGCATGCCGCCTGCCGTTGTACTAGCCGGAGCGATTGCCGCGATGGTATTGCGCCGTTCGGTATCGGCGCGCAGCAGATCGATTTGCGCTTCCTGCTCCTGGACGATCGCAGACAGTTTCGCGTTCGTTTGCAGTGCGGCGCGCGTCGCATCCACGCTGCGCGTATACAGCACGGCGAGCACGAGCGTCGACAGGAGTGCGACGGCGGCGATGGCGGCGGTCAGCGCCCAAGCCCGTCTTGGTTCCCGCGCGGGCATCGGCGCCGGTGGTTCCGCCACATCGGGTTGAGCCGCGGCGGCAGCAGCCTTCTGTTCGCTCGCGAGCCGCCGTGCGAAGGATTCGAGGCTGGCCAGGACGAACCTGCGCATTTCAGAGGCGTGCTCGTTGAGGAGCGGCGCGACTGCGCTGCGGATTGCCGTTTCGAGCTCGCCAATGCTGGGTCGCCTTGGCGACTCGATCTGCACGGTCGGCGCGACATCGTCGTTCGCGGCGACCACGACACGGGACTCGCGCCGGTCCGGCAACAAGCGCAACTGATAGAGCACCTTCGAGACATCCGCGTGCTTCACGGTCTTCGGCAAGACGCCGACCGCGCCGAGCGCACGCGCTTGGCTCAAGTAGAGCTCGCCTTCCTGCGACGTGTACATGATCACGGGGATCGTCGCGGTCTGAGGGTTCCCCTTGATCGCCTGCACCGCTTGAAAGCCGTCCATGCCGGGCATGAGGTGATCCATGAAGATCACATCCGGACGATGATGCCGCAGATACTCGAGCCCTTGCTCGGCCGATTCCGACGAATCGACCGTCAACCCGTACCCCTCGAGCATGCGCCCGAGAATGACCCGCGCCGAGCGCGAATCGTCGACGATGAGTGCGCGTTTCGGCATGTGGCGCGACGGCTCGACGGACATGAGTGCGTTGAATTGGCCAGGAATGTAGATGACGTAGCGTAAGCGTTACGCGGGCTACGCTCAACGCGTTCTCGTACACGAGGGCGCTGGGCTCTGGGCTCTGGGCAAAGAATGCGCAGCGAACCCGTTCGGCAACAATCATTGCATTCGCTACGATCGCAGGGCATCGCTTAACGAATCCTTTCTGGCCAGAGCCCAGAGCCCAGAGCCCAGCGCCCATCCGGTAGTCATATACCGCTATCCGCCCGACCGCAGGGCGGGCGTATTCTCGATCGGGGCACGACTCGCGAGGGCTCCTCTGATGGCGTATTCGACTGCGGACATTCGCAACATTGCCCTGGTCGGCCCGGCAGGTGCCGGCAAGACGCTTCTAGCCGAGGCGCTGCTTCTCGAGGGCGGAGCGATTCGCTCGCGCGGCAGCTTGGAGCGCGGCACGACCGCTTGCGATTTCGATCCGCAAGAAAGAGCGCTACAGCATTCCCTCGATGCCGCAATCGTCCATTTCGATGTCGACGGTTGTCGGATCAACCTCATCGATACGCCCGGTACCGCCGATTTCGTCGGACGGTCGCTTTCGATGCTCGAAGCGGTCGAGACCGCCGCGGTCGTCGTGAGCGCGGCGACCGGCCTCGAGCCCGTGACTCAACGCATGATGGAGTTCGCCCGCGATCGCGAGCTGTGCCGGATCATCGTCATCAACAAGATCGACGCTCGCGATGCTCACCCTGAGCGTGTGCTCGCCGAGCTCAGGGAAGCGTTCGGACGCGAATGTCTGCCGCTCAACTTACCGGCGAAGGGGCGCGAGCGTGTCATCGATTGTTTTTTTCAACCGGGCGACGGCGAACCGGAGTTCGGCGCCGTCGCAGCAGCCCACACCGAAATCATCGATCAAGTGGTCGAGGTCGACGAGAAGCTCATGGCGCTCTACCTCGAGCAAGGCGAGGACCTATCGCCCGAGCAACTGCACGACCCGTTCGAACAAGCGTTGCGCGAAGGGCATCTCGTGCCGGTGTGCTTCGTCTCGGCCGAAACCGGCGCGGGCGTCCGCGAGCTGACGCAGATTCTCGCTCGCCTGATGCCGAACCCGCTCGAAGGCAATCCGCCGCCTTTCTTGCGCGGCACGGGCGCGCAGGCCGAGCGCGTTCGCGTGACGCAGAACTCCGACGATCACGTCATCGCGCACGTGTTCAAAGTCAACATCGACCCGTTTGTCGGGCGCCTCGGCGTCTTGCGCGTTCATCAAGGTACGTTGCGCTCGGGGGCGCAATTGTTCGTCGGCGATGCTCGCAAGCCGATCAAGGCGGCGCACCTTTATCAGCTTCAAGGTAAGGAGCACACGGAAGTGCCGCGCGCGATTCCCGGC
>JAAYXG010000329.1 GCA_012516015.1 Lysobacteraceae bacterium
AAGGCGCGGATGACGGTGCTGTTCGCGGCTGTCGACCGCTTCGACGAGCTGGGCATCGTGGTAGATGCGCAGCGTCAGGTCGGGATCGGGCACGCGCCGCCCGTCCGGCTCCTCGAACCAGTACGTGAGCTTGAACGTGGTCGTATACGGCTCGCGGCGGCGAAGCTCGAAGTACAAGTCGCAATCGCTCGCAACCGTGGAGACGAGCGTGTCGTCGATGCCGTCGAAGCCCGCAATCAGCCGAGAGAGCTTGATGAAGTTGCTCTCATAGATCGTCATCAGGCCCGTGAAGCTGCCTGGACGATAGATGCACTCCGGTACGATGAGGCTGTCTGCCAACATTGGCGAATCTCTCGATGCCGAGGCAGCATGCCACAACGCCGGAGGCGCCACCAAGACTTGACAATGAACCTGCCGCTTACCGTACGCGCCGCTCGATTCCCGTCTCGTTCAGGATCTTGCTCGCGATCTCCTCGATCGAGGAATGCGTCGTATCGATGTGCGGGACGGCATACTTTTTGAACAGCGCTTCGGCCGCGCGCAGCTCGAAGCTCACTTGCTGCGGGCTCGAGTAGCGGCCGACGGCTCTACGCTCGAGGCGAATCTGCCGCAGCCGCTCCGGCGAGATCGTGAGGCCGTAGAGCTTCGAGCGATACGGTGCGAGCACGGCCGGCAACCGGCTCGCCTCCAGGTCTTCTTCCGCGAGCGGATAGTTCGCGGCGAACACGCCGTACTGCAGAGCGAGATACAAGCACGTGGGCGTCTTGCCGGAACGCGACACGCCGATCAGGATCACGTCGGCTCGATCATAGTATTGCACGCCGTGCCCGTCGTCGACGGCAATCGCGTAGTTGGTCGCGTCGATGCGCAGGTCGTAACTCTGCACGTCGAACATACCGTGCGCGCGCCCCAGCATGTGCGACGACTTGACGGAAAGCTCCTCTTCGAGCGGCGCCACGAAGGCTTCGAAGAAATCGAGCACGAGGCCCTTGCTGCGGAGCAACGGCTCGCGCACCTGTTCCTGCACGAGGCTCGTGAAGACGATAGGCCGCACACCCTGCTCCTCGGCCAATCGGTCGATGCGTTCCGCTACTTGCTTCGCCTTGTCAACGGTATCGACAAATGGCAGAGTCAGAAGCTTGAACTTCACCGTTTCGAACTGCGTGAGCAGCGTGTGCCCCAGCGTCTCGACGGTGACACCGGTCTGGTCGGAGATGAGAAAAACGGTTCGCTCGTCCATCGCTGTTCCGACGTCGTTCAGGATATTGTTCACGTCTGTCCGGGGTTCACAAGGGAGCAGCGCTTGACCCGCTACGTCGTCGCGTTCGCGGACGTCGGTATGGACGACGTCGCCTTGGTCGGGGGCAAGAACGCGTCGCTCGGCGAGATGATCGGCAAGCTCGGCCGCCTCGGCATCGCGGTGCCGGACGGCTTCGCCACCACCGCGGACGCGTTCCGCGAATTCCTCCGCCAGGACGGGCTAGACGCCGAGATTCACCAGCTGCTCGAGTCGCTCGACGTCGACGACACGGAGGAGCTTGCCCGCCGCGGCGCGGCGATTCGCGCGAAGATCAAAGCCACTCCGCTCCCCGCCCCGCTCGAGCAGGCGATCGCGGACGCGTGGCGCACGCTCGCGGCCGACGATCCCGGCCTCGCCGTGGCGATCCGTTCCTCGGCCACCGCGGAAGATCTGCCGGAGGCGTCCTTCGCGGGGCAGCAGGAGACGCTGTTGAACGTCTGCGGCCTCGATGCCGTCATCGCCGGCGTCCACGAGGTCTACGCTTCGCTCTTCAACGATCGAGCGATCGCCTATCGCGTCCACCAGGACTTCGATCACTCGCAGGTGGCGCTCTCGGTCGGCGTCCAGCGGATGGTCCGCAGCGATCTCGGCGCGGCCGGAGTGCTCTTTACCCTCGACACGGAATCCGGCTTCCGCGACGTCGTCTTCATCACGGCGGCCTATGGGCTCGGCGAGACCGTCGTGCAGGGCTCCGTCAACCCGGACGAGTACTACGTCTACAAACCGGCGCTCGAAGCCGGCCGCACGTCGATCATCCGCCGCAACCTGGGCTCGAAAGCCCACAAGCTCGTCTACGGCGACAACGGCGAGCGCGTGAAGCTGCTCGAAGTTCCGCTCGAGGAGCGCAACCGGTTTGCCCTCGCCGAGGCGGATATCGAGAGCCTCGCGCGCCAGGCGCTGGTCATCGAGAAGCACTACGGCCGGCCGATGGACATCGAGTGGGGCAAGGACGGGCGTACGGGCGAGCTCTACATCTTGCAGGCAAGGCCCGAGACCGTGCAGAGCCAACGCGTGCAGAGCACTGTGCGCTTCTCGCTCAAGGAGCACGGACGCGTGCTCGCCAAGG
>JAAYXG010000330.1 GCA_012516015.1 Lysobacteraceae bacterium
GGGCGGATTGTGCCGCCGTAGACGAACACCGAGGGACGATCGAGACGCGCGAGCGCGATCAAGCAGCCGGGCATGTTCTTGTCGCAGCCGCCGATCGCGACGACGCCGTCGAATCCTTGCGCCCCGCTGACGGTCTCGATCGAGTCCGCGATGACCTCGCGCGATACGAGCGAGTAGCGCATGCCCGGCGCGCCGTTCGAAATGCCGTCCGACACGGTGATCGTGCCGAAGATCGTGCTCTTGCCGCCCGAGCTGTCGATCGCCTTCGCCGCCGCTTTCGCGAGCTTGTCGATATGCATGTTGCACGGCGTGAGATTACTCCACGTCGAGGCGACGCCGATCGCGGGCTTCTTGAAATCGGCATCTTTGTAGCCGACCGCGCGCAACATCGCGCGGCTTGGGGTTTGCTTGAGACCGTCGACGACTTCTCGAGAGTAGCGACGGGGATCGACTTTGCTGGTTTTCTTCGTGGCCATGGAAAGAACGTGATTGACTAAAGGCTGTAGGCTGTAGGCTGTAACCAGAGCGCGACTCGCGTTCTGACTAACCGCTGATCGCTAACCGCTAACCGCTTGCATGCGAGCGCTGCGCATTCGCATGCAAACCGGCGATTCGCATCGCGAGCTCGAGCGCCTGTTCGTAGTTGAGACGCGGATCGACTTGCGACTTGTACGCGCGTGCGAGATCGGCATCCGTCAATCCGCGGGCGCCGCCCGTGCACTCGGTGACATCGTCGCCCGTGAGCTCGAAATGCACTCCGCCCAACCACGAGCCGAGCTCGCGATGGATGCGGAATGCGGCTTCCAGCTCCGCCACGATGTTGTCGAAGCGGCGTGTCTTGAGGCCGGAGCTCGACGTTTCGGTATTGCCGTGCATCGGATCGCAGATCCAGAGCACCGGGCTGCCCGTGGAACGCACCGCCTGAATGAGGCCCGGCAGGCGCTTGTCCACTTCTTTGACGCCCATGCGATGGATCAGCACGATGCGCCCCGGCTCATTGTTCGGGTTGAGCGTCGCAAGCAGCCCCTGCAACCACTCCGCGCTCATCGCGGGCCCGACCTTGATGCCGATCGGATTCGAGACGCCGCGGAAGAGCTCGACGTGTGCGCCATCGAGCGCCGCCGTGCGCATGCCGATCCACGGCATGTGCGTCGACAAGTTGTACCAACGCTTTCGGCGTTCGATGTAGCGCGTCTGCGCCTGCTCGTACAACAGGTGCAGACCTTCGTGGCTCGAGTAGAAATTCACGCGGCCGGCAGCGTGCAGCGGCCCTCGGCTCGCTGCTTGGAAGAAATCGAGCGCATCCGAGATCGATTGGACGATCTTCTCGTACGCATCCTTCTGCGGCGAGTGACGGACGAAGTCGAGATCCCAGTACTCCGGGTGATGTAGATCCGCGAAACCGCCTTCGATCAGCGCGCGGACGAAATTGAGCGTGAGCGCCGCGCGTTCGTAGCCGCGAAGCAGAAGCTGCGGGTCGGGCGTGCGCTCTGCGAGCGTGAATCCCGGGCGGTTCACGATATCGCCACGATAGCTTGGCAGCGTCACGCCGTCGCGCGTTTCCGTATCGGCCGATCGCGGCTTTGCATACTGTCCGGCCATGCGGCCGATTCGCACGACGGGCTTCTTCAGCCCGTGGACGAGCACGAGGCTCATCTGCAGCAAGATCTTGAGTTTCTTCGCGATCTGATCCGATTCGCAATCGTTCAAGCTCTCGGCGCAGTCGCCCCCCTGAAGGACGAAGCGCTCGCCGCGCTGCGCCGCTGCGATTTCCTCTTTCAGCGCCTCGATTTCCCAGGAGACGACGAGCGGCGGGAGGCGCGAAAGCTGCGCGACGACGTCGTCGAGCGCCTGCTTATCCGGATACGTCGGCTGCTGGCTAGCCGGTTTGCCGTGCCAACTTGCGGGATGCCATTCGACGAGCTGAGGACTGCGGGTCATGGAAGTCGGTTTGAAGTGAGAAGGATTCGCTGCGCGAGACTAGCACTCGTTGCCGCAGCGCAAAAGAGACACGGCTCGGAGATTGCATACAGATTCATCCGGCAATTTACACGAAAGCGGCGGCCA
>JAAYXG010000331.1 GCA_012516015.1 Lysobacteraceae bacterium
CAAGAGCTAGAGCGCTTTTTCTTGGCGGGCGCGCTCGCGCGGCGTTCAGCTCGCCGGCTCCCGAACCTCCATTGCATCCTTGACCCGTCTCACGCCGGGCACGTCGCGGGCCAGTTGCAGCGCCCGTGAGCGAGTGTTGTCGTCCTCGACGAATCCGCTGAGTTGCACGACGCCCTTGAACGTCTCGACGTCGATCTGGTGTGCCTTCGTGACGGGATCTTCTGTCAGCGCGGCCTTCACCTTAGCCGTGACGACGCCGTCCTTGATGGCTTCTCCGGCAGGCTGCTGCTTCGGAACCGATGTGCACGCCGCGAGCGCGCCGCCCAATACGGCGGCGAGCAGCCAAGCCACTTTCGTGGCGGCCGTCCTCATCGCGGCCGCCTTGTTCGCGGTGTGCGCCATCGAATGATTCCTCAGCCCGTCCCATCGCGCCGCATGTCGGCGTTGCGTTTCGCTCGTTCGAGATCCTGATCGGCGCGCTCTTTGCAGTCTTCCTGCGCCGCTCCGGTCAATGCTTCGCATTTCTCGATCGCCACGCGATGCGTTGCTTCGGCTTGCGCCACGCTGATCTTGTGCTCGCCTTCAGCCTGAGTCTCGCTTGCCTCTTGCGCTGCGTCAGCCACGGCATCGCTGTCGCCTTCCTGCTGCGCCTCCATCACGTCTTGCTGCGCTTCTGCCATCTGATCTTGCGCTTCCGCCTGCGCGTCGGCGAGCTCGCGCTGCGCCTCGGCCTGCGCATCTGCGATGTCGCTTTGAGCCTGTTGCGGCGATTCGGCCTGGTTGCAGCCGACCGCGAGCGCGGCGGCGGCGAGTATCCACAATACATGAGTCTTCATGCGCCTGTCCTCTTGTCCTGCTTTCGAGTGCTGGTTTCGCTGCTCGCCGGTTGGCTCGATCGCGGCCGCCTTGGCCAACGGACAGAGTGCGCTGCGAGCGTCGTGTCGGGAACGTGCCGATAAAACCCAAGGTTCCCGACCGAGCTCCCGTCGCTAGAGGCGCTTTGCGGCCAACGCTGACTGCGGAACCTGAATTTACCCGCACACGTTAGTTTGATTCCCGTAACCGGCATGTTCCGATGTCCGAACGCTCTGAAGCGCTGCTCCTCAACGACGACGCGTTCGCTCCGCCTACGACGATTCCGGTTGCCGCAGACGTGCGCGTGCCGCTGCACGTCGTCGCCGTCATCTTCGTATCCATCGCGCTGCTCGTCGTGAATGCGTCGCTTCTGATCATCAACACCGGGCAGGCGATGGACTCGAACGCGCACTACGCCCGTTCGTACGAGATCAAGCGCGCGCTCAGCACGTTTCAATCCGTGATCACGACAGCCGAATCGGGCCAGCGGGGATACTTGCTCACCGGCGATACCGAGTACTTGACACCGTACTATCGCGCCATGCGCGGCTGGCGCGTGGAGCTCGACCGGCTGGCGAACCTCACCGCCGACAACCCGGAACGACAGAAGGACATCGCGGAGCTCGAGCGCTTCACGGCGGCGGCGATCGGACGACTCGAGCAGACGATCGAGCGCAGCCCCCGCCCGGGGCCGAGCGGCAATGCGGACCTCGTTGGCACGGATCGCGCCACCCAGACGATGGATCGCGTGCGCAGCATCGTGGATCGGCTCATCGTCGAGGAGAACGCGCGGATCGACGCGCTCGGCAAAGCCGTGCTGCGCGACGTCTGGATCACGCTCGGCGTTGCTTTGCTGACGACGGTCGTGACCGTTGCGGTGCTGATCGGTCTTCACAAGCTGCTGCAGCGGTACGTCGCGGCGCGTGCACGCGCCGAGGGCGCCTTGCTCGAGGCGAATCAGCACCTGAATCATCTCGTCGAGCAGCGTACGGCGGAACTGACGGAGCTGTCGCAGCACTTGATCCGCGTCTCGGAAGAGGAGAAGGCGAAGATCGCGCGCGAGCTGCACGACACGTTCGGCAGCAATCTCACCGCCATCAACATGGACCTCAACTGGATACAGCGGCGGATACCGGAGGACGCGCGGGAGGTGCGCGAGCGACTGCAGCGCGTGCTGCAGATGCTGGCGGAAACGGTCGAGCTCAAGCACGAAGTGATCGAAGGATTGCGCCCGAGTCAGTTGGACAACCTCGGGCTGTCGTTCGCGATCAAGTCCCACTGTCGCGAATTCTCGCGGCGCACCGGCTTGTCGTGCGACGTGGAGGTCGACGAGGACTTCGACGACATGGATCCGGCCTGGTCCATCGCGCTCTATCGCATCGTGCAAGAGGCACTCACGAACATCACGAAGCATGCTCACGCGAGTCGCGTCCACATCGCGCTTCGACGAGAGCCGTCCGGTATTCGCCTGCGGGTGGTCGATGACGGCGTGGGATTGGCGGAGGGTGCGACGGCGAAACCGAAATCGCACGGTATCGTGGGCATGCGCGAACGCATGCGCCAGCTCGGCGGCAAGTTCACGATCGCACCGGGACCGGGGAACAAGGGCACGCTCGTGGAAGCTTTCATTCCGAGCGATTCTGAAAACGCGTCGCAGGACGTAGGAAACATCTTACGCACGGTGAGCTGAAAACATCGGCGATTGAGGGAACTTTTGACCCGTGTTACGTCGTTGTCTCGTGGACGCATGTAAAGATGACCGGCAGGAGCACTCGCTATGGAGAACCCAATGACCGACAGTGCGCACAGTGCAGAAGCCCGTTCCTCGTTCGTGTCGCACACGGCCCAAGAGAAGGGCGAGATTCGCGCGCTGCGCATTCCCGTGGGAACGAATCTCGCCGATGTTGAACGATGGATGATCTACGCAACGCTGCAGAAATGTGGAGGAAACAAGACTCGTGCAGCGGCGTTACTCGGGGTAAGTCTGAAGACCCTGTACAACCGCCTGAACGCATATCGCGCGCAGGGTGTGGTCATGGACGAGGGGTTGCCCGTCGATCATGGCATTCAGGTCACGGGCATGCACGGTGAACTCACTGAGGTACCCGAGTAATGCTCGAAGTAAGAGAGAACGAAGGACCGGAGAACATCCCCGCGACCCAAACGCCGATTCGGGTGCTCATCGTCGACGATCACGCGATCCTACGGGCGGGGGTGCGCGAGATGTTGAGCGATGAGCCAGACCTGGAAGTCGTCGGCGAAGCGGGTTCGGCCGAAGAAGCGTTGCAGCAGTTGCACGACGGCCTCCAAGTCGACGTCGTGGTGCTCGACATCACGCTGCCAGGGCAAAGCGGCATCGACTTGCTCAAGACGCTGCGACGCGAACGCCCGGAGCTCGCGATCCTCGTATTGAGCATGCATCCGGAGCGCAGCTTCGCAGTGCGTTTGATGCGAGCCGGCGCGAATGGCTACGTGCCGAAGATGATCGTGCCCGAGGAGCTCGTCAAAGCTGTGCGGGCCGTCGGCACCGGACGGCGCTACATCACGCCTCTCGTGGCGGAGTTGCTCGCATCCGAGTGCGCCGCGGACGAAGAGGGGCCGTTGCACAATCGCTTGTCCGAACGCGAGCTGCAGGTGTTCACGCGCATCGCGCGCGGCGTCTCGCCCGCGGTCATGGCGAACGAATTGGGGCTCAGCGTCAAGACCGTCAGCACCTACCGTGCCCGGATACTCGAGAAGATGGGAATGCGCAGCAACGCCGAGATCGCGGCGTACGCCGTGCGCAACCAGCTGGTCGAGTGAGCCTCGCACGCTCGAGGCGGGTCTTCGCGCTGTATGCAACGCGCTGAGCTGACCGTATTCATCGTTGAGGATTCGCCTGCAGTCATGGAGCGATTGGTCGAAGCGGTAGGGGACGTCCCTAACGCCCGCGTGGTCGGTAGCGCGGAGGCGGTGGCCGGGGCGCTGGAAGGCGTACGCGCCCAGCAGCCGCGCGTGTTGATTTTGGATGTTCAGCTGCGCGACGGGAGCGGTTTTCGCTTGCTCAAGCGGATGCGTGCCGAAGGGGTATGCAGGCCGGAAACCATCATCATCGTCACGAACTACCCGAACGACGACTACCGAAACGCGAGCCGCGACTGCGGCGTCGATCACTTCTTCGATAAGGGCGCCGAGTTCCACAAAGTCAGGGAGGTGCTGCTGCGCCTGGGCGAGGCGGCCGCATAAATTTTTCCGACCGTAGGGATCCAAATGCCGATCTCGAGCGTTACGGCTCCCGGATCAACGTACACTGCATAGCTCGTCCCATGGACCTCCCCAGGACGATGGGGGCACCCGCTGAGAACCCATCGGACACCATGAAAGACGGCTATGCACTTGGGGCCGTACTGAAGGGTACGGCCCTTTTTTTTGCGCCAGCCCTCGGATCTGCTGACGAGGCTGCGGGGCGGGGGAGCGCCCATAGCTGCTCAAGTTCGACCATGCACCCCGACATCATCGGCTGGCTCAGTTCGGCCATCCTGCTCGCGACGCTCGTCCGGCAAGTTCTCAGGCAGTGGCGCGAACGCGCCACGGAGGGCGTTTCCAAATGGCTATTCATCGGCCAGTTGACCGCGTCGTCCGGATTCCTCCTCTACAGCTTCCTGTTGAACAATTGGGTGTTCGTTTTCACGAATGCGGCCTTACTCTTGACCGCAATCATCGGTCAGATGATTTATCAACGGAACGTTCGGGAACAAAACTGACAAGCGGCGTCTTGCGTGAGTCATAGAGAGAGTTTCTCATGCAAGAGGTGCGCGATGTCGTCAAGGAAACGTGTAGGTTTTATCTCCGTCATCTTCTCCGCCGCGCAAGTGTTTGCGCTCGGCGCCGTCGCCCAGACGATGCCGGGGGACACAACGCGCCAAGCTTCCGGCATGAAAGAGCTCACTCCGGAATCGTTCGTATCGCAGGCGGCCGTGCTCAACAAAGCGGAGATCGAGCTGTCCCAGCTCGCCGGCAAGCACACGAAGAACGAGAAGACTCGTTTGTTTGCGGAACGCATGATCAAGGATCACACGGCGGCGAGCGAGAAGCTCGCGAAGATCGCCCAAGAGCAGAATATCTCGATGCCTCAGTCGCTCGATGCCCAGCACCAAGCGACGAAGCAGAAACTCTCCTCGCTTCAGGGCGAGGCCTTCGACCGCGAGTATCGAAAGGAGATGGCCAAGGGCCACGACAAAGCCGTCGCGCTGTTCGAAGCGGCATCGCAGAACGAGCAGATGCCCGAAGAGCTGCGTGATTTTGCAGCGTCCACCCTGCGCACGCTCGAGGATCATCAGGAGGATGCGCACGATATGTACGAGGAGGCGCAGCAGCGGGAAGGTGCTTGAGGCAGACGTGTGAGGTAGACGTGTGGACGGGTAGAGAGGGCGCCGGAGGCGCCCTCTTGTCGTGTGGACGTCAGAGTCGCAAAGCCATGTGTCTCCGACGTCCGCACCTTTCCCAGTAGACACGTCCACACGTCCGCTCCGCGTGATGCAATTCACGATCGCGCCCTCATGCGCTCGTCGGCGCGTGATCGGTTGCTCATCCCGAGAAGATCCGGCTTCAATCGCGCTCATGACTTCCGCAAGATTTCCCTACAGGTTCGATTCGCATAGGGGGAGAGATGAGCGACGAGCGCAGCCATGGGCTGCGGGTCGGCGACCCGGTCAAGCTCAAGGACAGCGATCTGGATATGCGTGGCGACGTGTGGCAGTTGCGCACGGGGCGCTACGTCGTCGTGCGCTGGCAGGATGAATGTCGCTCTACGCATTCGAGCACCGCACTCGAGCCCGACTGGACGCGTGCGCGTGCCGAATGGACGCGAAATGTCGTCGCTGAAGATCTATAGATATAAACGAGACGATTGATCCTGACGGCGCTGACGCGAGCGCCAAGTTGACAGTCGACGGTCAACAGCTCCGAGGAGCGCCTTTTTCTTGCTGCTACCTGTCTACCGTCATGCCGCTCAGGATCGGCATCGGCCAAGCCGGAACGGTATCTCAGTCACCCGTCCACCACGCCATGAATTCCTCGAAGCTGATCGTGCCGTCGCCGTCGTCGTCGGTCATTTCGAACGCGAGCAGGCATTCATCGTCCGACAGCTCGCGATCGAGGTCTTGAAGCAGGCGGCGGAACTCGTCGCTTTCGATCCAGCCATCGCCGTTGCTGTCGACGAGATCGAAGGCTTGGCGCAGCTCCGCCAGCTCGCCGGTCGTCACATCCTTCATGTCGCCCTCCCCGCTACGTTGTCTAGCGTTGTGCCTTCCCTTCGGTCGAGATACGCGGCTGGCCAGCGCCGCGATACGGTGTTGTTTATACATCAGGAGAGGCACGCCGTCCCGGGCGGCAGACTTAATGCAGGGAAACGCTGAGGGCGCTAGCTCTTGCCTGCGGCGTCGGCCGACCCGAACGTCTCCCCAAAGAAATCGCCTCTTTTCCAGCGCGGTCGAGTGCCGTTGGCGACCTCGAGCACGATGCGCAGGTGAATGCGCGTGAGCTCCGCGGTCGCCGCATAGTCGAAGGGCAGCGCCGTGTCATCGCTTGGCCGATGATAGTGCTCTTGGAAGAACGTTCGACGTAGATCGACGAGATCGAGATTGGCATCGCGCGGCTCGCTCCCCACGTGAAGCATCAACGCGGGGATGCCATGCCTGACGAACGAAAACTGGTCGCTGCGGACGAACACGACCTCTTCCGGAGTGGGGTCGGGGCTCAACCGGAATCCTTCCGCGCCCGCGGCGGCGCGAGCCACGTTGCCGAGCGTCGAGTGCTCCGCGCCGAACGCGACGAAGTCGCGAGTGCGCGCTAACGTGAGGGGCATGTCGATGTTGATGTTGGCGACGACCTTGTGCCCTTGCTCCTTCAGCGCGTTCGCAAGGAACGCGGACCCGAGCAGCCCCTTCTCTTCCGCGGTGACCGCGGCGAACAGAATGGAGCGCTTTGGCCGGCTGCGCGCTGCATCGAGTGCGCGCGCCATTTCCAGCAGCATCGCCACGCCGACCGCGTTGTCATGCGCGCCGTTGTAGATCGAATCGCCTTCGACGCTCGGACCTCGGCCGAGGTGATCCAGATGGGCGGTGACGACGACGTATTCGTCGCGCAGATTCGGATCCGCCCCTTCCAGAACGGCAACGACATTCGCGCTCTCCGTCGTTCGCAGTCCCGTCGTTGCGGAGAGCGTCATCATGCCGGGCAGCTCGAAGCCTTGGGGCTCGCCCGCATCGGCGGCGGCGAGCACTTCGTCGAGCGAGGCGGGGGCGCTCTCGAAGAGCGCGGCGGCCGACTCCTGCTTGAAGTGAAAACGCAGCTTCAATTCCTGGAAGGCGTCCTGCGGCTCGCCGTCGGGACCGAGCCAGCGCATCTGCGGCGCCCAGCTCATGGCGACGACGCGTTCCCATGGATAACGTCGGGCGTCGACGAGCGAGGAGATCGTAATCAAGCCGACCGCGCCTTTCTCCGCGAGTGTCGACCACTTGCGCAAGCGCGACGAGTAGTACGCGCGCTGATTGTTGGGAAATGCCGCGGGCGCTCCGCTCACGATGACTGCGATGCGGCCCTCGACCTCGATGTTCGCGAAGTCGTCATGATTCAGCTCGGGTGCGACGATGCCGTAGCCCGCGAACACGAGCGGCGCGGTCAGCGTGGAGCTTGCGGAGGTGAAGTCCGCCGAAGGGAGATAGTCGGTGCCGTACTCGAAGTCGATCGTTGCGTCGTCCGTCACGAGCCGCGCGGAAGAGCCCGGCAGGACCGGCGTTGCTTCGATCAAGGGCACGCTCTGGAAATACGTGTCCTGATCGCCGGCGTGCTTCATCCCGTACTGGCGAAACTGAGCGGCGACATACGCTGCCGCGAGATCGTAGCCGCGCGTTGCAGTCCCGCGGCCTTCGAGCAAATCGTCCGCGAGGAATTCCACGTGGCTGCGCAGCGCATCGCGGCTGACATGGCTCCATGCGCCATCGGCACCGTGTACTGAGGCTGTGACGAAGACGAGAATGCACGCGGCGGCGATTCGCATGACGGTCCAGGGGCGAGAACGATGGACGGACAGTATAAGGGTCCGCCGGGGACTCCATGTATTCAGAGACGATTCAGCGCTTGGCACGTACCGTCGAGTCCGGCATTCTGCCTTTTCGTGCCATGAAAGAGCCTGCGTCGCATCTCTCGTGCATCGTCGCTCTTGCGGGGGCGCTGCTTCTGCAAGGATGCGGGACCGCCCCGAAGCGACCCGCGCCGCCGCTTGCGCGCGGCGCCGTCCCTTCGAACGTCATGCCCGGCGCGTCGACCGGAAGCGAAATCGCGTTACGAGCGATCTCCCTTCTCGGCGCACCGTATAAGTGGGGAGGCGCCGGGCCGACGAGCTTCGACTGCAGCGGCCTCGTGCGCTACGTCCACGGGCAGCTCGGCATCGAAACGCCGCGTACGGCTGCCGAGCAGTATGCGGCCGCCAAGCCCGTGGATCTCTCGCGCCTCGCGCCCGGCGACCTCTTGTTCTTTCGCATCAACGGTCGACGCGTCTCGCACGTCGCGATCTACGCGGGTGAGGGCAGGTTTGTCCATGCGCCGCAGACCGGCAGGCCCGTGGAGTTACGCACCCTCGACGACGAGTTTTACTCGCCACGGCTCGCCGGCGCGGGCCGCCTGTTTTGAGACACTGCAGACGTGGGCCGTAGACAGCCTGTCCTCTAAGTCGTCTTGCGCTGGTGCCCGTGCCCATGGCCCGGCTGGTTCATGCGGTCGCGGACCAAGCTCTCGACGACACTTGGATCGGCAAGCGTCGAGATGTCGCCCAAGTTCTCGTGCTCGTTGGCCGCAATTTTGCGCAAGATGCGGCGCATGATTTTCCCGGAGCGGGTCTTCGGCAGGTTCGGCGCCCATTGGATGAGCTCCGGCGTGGCGATGGCGCCGATTTCCCTGCGCACCCAATCGCGCAGCTCGCCGCGCAGCCGCTCTGTCGGCTCTTCTCCCGCGATGAGCGTGACGTACGCATAGATGCCCTGACCTTTGATGTCGTGCGGGTAGCCCACGACTGCTGCCTCGGCCACCTTCGGATGTGCGACGAGCGCGCTTTCGATCTCCGCCGTGCCGAGGCGATGGCCCGCTACGTTGAGCACGTCGTCCACGCGACCGGTGATCCAGTAGTAGCCGTCCTCGTCGCGCCTCGCGCCGTCGCCCGTGAAGTAGCGACCGGGAAAGGCCTTGAAGTAGGTTTCGATGAAGCGATCGTGCCCGTTGTAGACGGTGCGCATTTGACCGGGCCAGCTATCGGTGAGCACGAGATTGCCTTCGCAGGGCCCTTCGAGCGTGTTGCCCTCGTTGTCGACGATCGCCGGCTTCACGCCGAAGAAGGGCAGCGTCGCCGAGCCCGGCTTCAAGTCGATCGCTCCAGGCAGCGGCGAGATGAGGATGCCGCCCGTTTCCGTCTGCCACCAGGTATCGACGACGGGGCAGCGTCCGTCGCCGACCACGCGGTGATACCACTCCCAGGCTTCCGGGTTGATCGGCTCGCCGACCGACCCGAGCAAGCGCAGCGATTGGCGCGACCACTGCTTGACGGGCAGCTCGCCTTCGCGCATGAGCGCGCGAATCGCGGTCGGCGCCGTGTAGAAGACCGTCACGTTGTGCTTGTCTACGACCTGCCAGAAGCGGCCGGGATCCGGATAATTCGGCACGCCTTCGAACATGATGCTCGTCGATCCGTTCGCGAGCGGACCGTAGACGACGTAGCTGTGCCCGGTCACCCAGCCGACGTCCGCCGTGCACCAATAGATGTCGTCCTCGCGAATGTCGAAGACGAGCTCATGTGTCATCGCGGCGAAGACGAGATAGCCGCCGCTCGTGTGCAGCACGCCCTTCGGCTTACCTGTCGAGCCCGAGGTGTACAAAATGAACAAAGGATCTTCCGCATCGACGGCGACGGGAGGGCATTCCTTCTCTTGCGAGCGCACGAGCTCGTCGAACCATTGATCTCGCCCGGCCTCCATGTGCACGCGCGTACCCAATCGACGTACGACGAGGACGTGCTTGACGCACTCCGTCCCCGGCTCTTCGAGCGCATTGTCTACGTTCGCCTTGAGCGGAATGCGTTTGCCGCCGCGAATGCCTTCATCGGCAGTGATGACGACGGTGGAGCCGCAATCCTCGATCCGCCCCGCGAGCGATTCCGAGGAGAAGCCGCCGAACACGACCGAATGAATGGCGCCGATGCGTGCGCAGGCGAGCATCGCGACGGCCGCTTCGGGAATCATGGGCAAGTAGATCGTGACGCGATCGCCTTTTTGCACGCCCAAGGATTTGAGCGCATTCGCACACTGACAAACGCGCTCGTAGAGCTCGCGGTACGTGATGCGCTCGGATAAGCGCGGATCGTCGCCTTCCCAAATGAGGGCCACTTTGTCGCCGCGCTTCGTCAGATGCCGATCGAGGCAGTTGGCGGAAACGTTGAGCTTGCCATCGTGGTACCAGCGGATGCGGAAGTCCTGCAGATCGAAGCTCGTATCCTTCACTTTCGTGAAAGGCTGGATCCAATCGATGCGCCGACCCATGCGCGCCCAAAAACCCGTCGGATCCCGCATCGACTCCTGATAAAGACGCTGATAATCGGCTTGACGCAGATGGGCGAGTGCGGCGAAGTCTTCGGGTACTTTGTAGATTGTCATGGCGAGTCGTACGCTTTCTTGAGTGACATTATGTTTCTAGGCCGATGTGCCTGAGCCGAACGGTTGAGTCGAGCCGTCGATCGTCGAGGCTTTAGAAGCGAGCGGCCAGTAAATCTCGATTCTTGCCGTCAACCGACAACTGTCAACCGTCAACTCGTCGTTTGGAGGGCTGCCTTGATCCGTTCCGCGTGCTGCGCGAGCAAGGCCGGATCGGCCATTTCGCGGGAATGCGCGCGCAGCGCCTTGCCTTCATAACAAGGGATGATGTGGAAGTGTAGATGGAAGACCGTTTGGCCGGCGGCCGGCTCGTTGAACTGCGCAATGCGAATCCCGTCGGGCTTGAACGCGTCCTTCACTCCGCGAGCGACCACCTGAGTCGCTTTGATGAGCTCGGCGAGCGCATTCGGCTCGATATCGAAGAAGTTGCGGGCCTGTACCTTGGGGATGACGAGCGTGTGTCCGTCGGACTGCGGCATTGCATCCATGAACGCGAGCACGTGCTCGGTCTCGTGTACTTTCGCCGCGGGGATCTCGCCGCGAAGAATCTTTGCGAAGATGTTGTTGGTGTCGTACATGCCGAGCTCCGCCACTAGATTCCCGCCTTTCCCAATGCATCCACGACGCGGCGCAAGGCCGTGCTGAGGGCGGGGTGTTCGGCTTCGAACTGAACCGCGAGCCCTTCGAGTCGGTTGCTCATCGGTGCGTGTTCCGTTTCATCGACAGGTTGAGACGACGCGCCCAGCAGGCGCGTGATGTCGTCCAGGAGCGTGACGAGCAGCGCCCGCGCTTGCGGATCGACGTTGCTCGTACGAGTGAGCTCCGTGTGGAGCGCTTCGAGCTTGCTTCTTAGGTCTGAATTCATGACTGGATCGTTGCCCTCGGCAAGCTCGATGCGCAAGGGCGCTTTGAGGCTCCGCCGCGTAGTGTGCCTCCGGCATTGAATTCGACTCGGCGCGAGTCGTCAATCCGGGGCTGCGCCGAAGCACCGGAACGCGCCCGCGCCGCGAAGATGTTAAGTCGTATTGCGCGCCTTGGCGGCTCGCTCGATCAGCTCGTTGCCCGATCCGCCTGATCGTCGCTCTTCGGCGGCTCGTCGTTCGATTTGTTCTTCTTTGTGAGCGTGACTTGGTATTTCTCCTCGAGCGCGCGAATCTTCGTCGGATCGAGCGGTGTCCTCGCCATGATTCTGGCGGGAGGTCCCACTGCCTCGCCCGGCACGGCAATCGCATCGCGCGAACGACCGCACAATCGACCGTCGCGGTCCCGGTCGATGTACGCGTAACGAATCGCATACTTGAGCTCGGGCAACGGCGTGCCGAGCGTGACCACGTACGCGGGCTTCCCCGTCGAGGAAAGAATGACGGCCGTGCGGCTGTCGAGCGCGCGCACCCCGCCGATCTGCGTCAGGAACGCGCAGGCGTCTTTCTCGACTGTCTGTTCTTCCACCGGCGAGCCGCTCGCAGTCGCTCCGACTGCGAGCGCTGCCGCCAACATGAGGAGCTTCTTCATACGACGACCTCGTGCAGCCTATCCTGGAAGACTCACCTGACACTTGGGGCGAATCCTGCGCAATCAACGATGAATTCGTGCTTAACGCGCGTCCTCGGCGGGGCCGATCGCCAAGTGATTTCGGCGCTAGCGCTTTCTCGGCTTGGCGCGAGCGGTCGCCTGGGCGGTGAGCGGATCGTCGGGCCAATAGTGCTTCGGATAGCGCCCCTTCAGATCTTTCTTCACGTCCGGATATCCCCGCTGCCAAAAGCTCGTTAGATCTTGCGTAATCTGTACGGCACGATGTGCCGGCGAGAGCAGCTCGATCGTGAGCGGCACGCGCCCCTCCGCGATCGTGGGCGTCGCCTCGAGGCCGAAGACTTCCTGTAGGCGAACCGAGACGGTCGGCGCCTCGGTGCTGTAGTCGATCGGAACTTGCGAGCCGCTCGGTACGACGATGTGCGTCGGCGCGAACGCGTTCAAACGCTGCTGCGCACCCCAGTCGAGCTGGGCCGCGAGAATGGCGTGCATGTCGAGTCGTTGCAGCTGCTCGCGGCGCGTGATGCCGGACAGCCACGGTAAAAGCCACGTCTCCAAGCTCGCGAGCAACGCGCCGTCGCTCAGGTCGGGCCATGGGTTCGGTTCCCGAGCGTCGACGCGGCGAGCGAACAGAATCCGATCGCGAAGCTGCCGCGATTCCTTCGTCCAGGGCAGACACGCGAGACCCATGACGCGCACGCCGGCGACGACCGCGCTCGTGAGCCGCCCCGGATCCGGGCGTTCGAGACGGCGCTCCGCGAGCTTCAAGGCGCCGAGCCATTGCTCGCGTCTTGCGATCACGGCTTGTTCGCGCGAATCCCATTCGATCCGCTCGCGCGTCTCGATGAGATCGGCGAACTCCTCCTCGATCGCCGCGCGCTCGATGGGCGCCGCGAGGCGAATCATGGCGTCCCGTTCGGCGCCATCGAGGTCCGCGACGACGATGAGCTCGCATGCCGTCAAGGATTGCGCTTCCGGCAGCTTCGCACCGCGTCCGTTCGAAAGCAGGAAGCGCCCGTCGCTCCCGCGCGATTGTGCGATTCGATCCGGGTAGGCAAGTGCGAGCAAACGGCCGATGTCGACATGGTCGCTGCGTTCGTCAGCGGCGACCGTGCCGACTTGTCTGGCAAGTTGCTCGACCGAGCGTCGGACGCGTTCGCGTACGCTCCTGTCGACGTGCGCGGTTGAGGAGCCGCTCGAGCCCGTGCGAAACGCCTCGAGCCGAAGTCGCAATTCCACGTTGCGCTCGCCGCCGTCGAATCTGAGCAGGTCGCGTTCCCCGAGGAGGCCGGCGAGCTCGAGCGCGGTGCGCGATGCGCCGCTGCGCAAGATCATGTGCGCGAGTCGCGGGTGCGTTGCGAGATCGGCAAGCGCGCGGCCGTGCTGCGTGATGCTGCCGTCCGCTCCGAGAGCGCCGAGGGTCTTCAGTAGATCGACGGCTTGGGCGTACGTGCCGGCGGGCGGCGGATCGAGCCAGCGCAGTTGCCGTGGATCGCGTACGCCCCAATTCGCGAGCTCGAGCGCGAGCGGCGCGAGATCGGCTTCCATGATTTCGGGCGTCGAGTGTGCAGGAAGCATCGCGTGCTCGGATTCGCTCCAAAGCCGAAAGCACACGCCCGCTTCCAATCGGCCGGCGCGACCTGCGCGTTGCTCGGCAGAGGCGCGCGAGATGCGTACCGTCTCGAGTCGGCCCATGCCGCTTCCAGGATCG
>JAAYXG010000332.1 GCA_012516015.1 Lysobacteraceae bacterium
CGCTGACGAGCACGAGCTCGACACCGCAACGACAGTCGGACATTGCCGTTGCATCGAACGCGTTCAGCTACACGATGCCGGCGAACAGCGTGACGACGCTCGTGCTTTCTAGGTAACAGGAGCGAAGGACTTCTTACCGAGAACGCGGGCGAAAGACACGCAAGCGAGGACCGGCTGACATGCCCGAGGATCTATGTCGAACGTTCTCGTCCTGCTTCTTGCGCAAGTGCTCACCGGCTCCGGTCTGACGGCGGTCGTCCTGTTCGGCGGGATTCTGAGCGCCGAGCTCTCGCCGAATCCTGCGTGGGCAACGGCGCCGGTATCGCTCGCGGTTGTCGGGATGGCGCTGTCGACGTTGCCTGCCTCACTCGTCATGCGTTTGACGGGGCGGCGACGAGGGCTCATTGCGGGTGCGAGTGTAGGCATCCTGGCGTCGCTCGTGTGTACCTACGCGATCGCGCAAACCAGCTTCGTGCTCTTCTGCTTCGGGTCTCTGCTGTTCGGCACCGCCACCGCCTTTACCGTGCAGTATCGCTTCGTCGCGGCCGAGAGCGTGCCGGCAGAGCGCGCCAGCCGAGCGATCTCGTATGTCCTGCTCGGCGGCATCGGATCCGCACTTATTGGACCGCAAGCAGCCATGGCCGCGCGCGCGTGGTGGGTGCAACACGAGTACGCCGGATCCTTTGTCGTGGTCGGTCTCATGTATGCGCTCGGTGCGCTCGTCCTTCGTAAGCTGCGTCCGACTGAATCGAAGACGATCACGTCCTCGAGCGACGGACCACCCGTTCGCGCATTGATTCGTGATCCGCTGTTGCGCAAGGCCGTCATTGCAGGTGCCGTCGCTTTCGGCACGATGAGCTTCATCATGACCGCGGCACCGGTCAGCATGCATTCGATCCATCACCACAGCGCCGAGGCCATTACCTGGACGATCCAGAGTCATATCCTCGCGATGTATCTTCCCTCTTTGTTCAGCGGCCAATTGATCGCCCGCTTCGGCGAGCGGGCCATGATGATCGTCGGGAGTCTGTTGCTCGCAGCGAGCGCCCTCGTGAGTTTCGTCGGTCACGACGTATCCCACTATGGCATCGGACTCGTGCTTCTTGGCGCGGGATGGAACCTGTTGTTCACGGCCGCCACGGCGCTACTCGCGACGCACTACACCGGCCCCGAGCGACACCGCGCACAGGGCATCAACGATTTCGTCGTGTTCTCGTCTCAAGCCTGCGTGTCGCTGCTCGCCGGCCTCGCCGTCACGCGACTCGGATGGGAATGGACGAACCTGAGCGTTCTACCCTTGCTCGCCGTCATGATCTGGATTGCGTGCCGCAAGCTCCCATCACCCGCGCACGTTTATCGTGTGGAAGGACTCGCTGACAAGTGATGACTCGCTCTTCGTTGCCCGGTCGCGCGCTGCACGTCTCGGCAGACGGTACTGCGACGACGCTAATGACGCTTCAGCGCGGTGCCGTCGATCACGAGTACGTCGCCGAGCAGCGGCTGCTCGTCCTCCCGATGGTGCTCGATGATGTCACCCACGCCTATCGCTGGGCGCCGTAGAAACCACATCACGCACGACCTGCAAACAGCGCCGCACAGCCGACGACTTCAAGCGAC
>JAAYXG010000333.1 GCA_012516015.1 Lysobacteraceae bacterium
AGAGCCGGCGTGGCGGCGTCTCGAGCGTATTCGCGAAGAGCGTCAAACCGCCGAGCAATTGTCAGACTTCGACGATTACGACATCGGCATCGACGAGGACGACTAGCAGCGCCCCATCGGCGCCTTGCCGCTGCATCTGCACGCAGCCTAGGCTGTTCGTCCCTCCTTCGAGCATGTGACGCACGGAACCTTCCGGGACACCCCGCCATTTTTTCCGAGTCGGCGCTCTCCCGTCTCGGGCCAATGCGACATGCTCCACAAGACGCCCCGCGATGCAGACAAGGCGAAGCCCGCGCGGCCACGCCTGGAGCGTGGTCGTTTGGAGTTCGAGGACACCGATCTGGAGGCCCTACGCATCGCGGTACAACGATGCCGCGACTGCTCTCTGTGGCGAAACGCGACACAGGCGGTGTTCGGTGCCGGCCCGAGGCGCGCCAAGATCCTTTTCGTAGGCGAACAGCCGGGCGATCAAGAAGACCTCACGGGCGAACCGTTCGTCGGACCGGCCGGGCGCATGCTCGATCGCGCACTGGAGGAAGCCGGGATCGACCGCAACCTCGTTTACGTCACGAACGCAGTGAAGCACTTCAAGTTCGAGCCGCGCGGCAAGCGGCGGATTCACAAGAAGCCGAACGAGATGGAAATTGCCGCCTGTAATCAGTGGCTCCAGCGTGAGTTGAGGGCCGTCAAACCCGAGCTCGTCGTCGCGCTCGGCGTCACCGGCGCGCGCGCCGTCTTCGGCAAAGCGACCGGCATCGAAAAGAATCGCGGCCACGTGATTGAGAACATCGAAGTTGCCGGTGTGCACAAGAGCGACGTGCTCGTGACAGTTCATCCCTCCTTCCTACTGCGTGTTCCCAGCGCCGATAGGCAAGCCGCCTATGGACGATTCGTCGAAGAACTCAAGCTGGCACGCGCCTACACGGCGAAGCACTGAGCAAGTTAGCGGCTCGCACGCTTCCGCGCGTCGCTCGCGCGCTTCCAGCCTGTTGCGGATTCTGGAGTTTTCTTAACGACGGTCGCCTCACTGTCTCACTCGATAATATGCGGCCACGCAGTCGAGTGGATGCGACAGAACGACAAGGCCGCTCATGCTCCAGATGACAACGAGAACAATCGCCGCGCTGGCGCTACGGGGGACACTCACTTCATCGTCTATGCGACAGGCGACTCCCCCTATGGTCCATTCACCTATCGAGGCCGCATCCTAGAGCCCGTACTGGGCTAAACGAGCCAACACTCGATCGTCGAATACCAAGGCAAGTGGTATCTCTTCTATCACGACGCTCAGCTATCGAACGGCAAGACGCACTTGCGGAACGTCAAGGTCGCCGAGCTTCGCTACGCCGAGGATGGCGCCATTCGGACGATCGATCCTTACCTCGAGCCGCAATGAAAAGCGACGGTGCGCTGCCGCCACCTCATCGCGGCATCGACGGGCAGACGTACGGCACGGAAATCGCAACGTAGTTCTGTTGCTTGCTCGTACCGACCGGCTTGAGGATCAACTCATCGGGTGTCGGCTGCGAAAACTCGGCCTCGATCGGGATCGTGCCTTCGCGCCAACGAATGCGCGTATCCGAGATGATGCCCCACTCCGCCACCCGATACGTTTCGAAGCACGAATCGCGCAGCATCGATTTGTCCGGCAAGAAAACGACGATCGTTCCGCGCGGATCGCTCGCGGTGATGGAGAGCCAAATGCGCCCCACGAACGGCGGCATCGTCTCCTCCTCGATGGCGGACTCGGTCGGGGCGGTCGGCACCGGAGCGGCCGTTTGAGCGGCTGGGGGACTGTTCGGTTGCTGATTGCACGCACACAGCAGCAACAGCGCAGCAGGTGCAGCGAAGAACAACGTGCTTCTCATCTTACCTCCTTTGCTCCTTGACCACCGAGGGCCAATTTAACGGCCTTTCTCGACGGCAAGCGGTCACGGCTCGACTCGTGAATGCCATGGGCTCTGGCGATTCTTCAAAGCGCTACGCGCGCGCACGATGAAGCGTTGCGGGTCATCCGGCGTAATGACGATCTTGCGATCCGGATACGTGAGCACGACAGCGCGCGACGGGTCCGTCGCGAAAGCCCGGTACCGTCCCGTCTTGCGATTCCAGAAGAGCCCCGTATACGACATCACGCCGCCGCTGCCGAACAGCTTGATCGATCGATACATCGCCTCCTGATCGCCGGCGACGGAGCGCAACCCCTCGAGCGGCAATCGCGTCGTCCACCCGAGACGCTTCACGACGATGTGATCGTCCGTCAGCACGTACCCGGTCACCATCAACGCGGCGGCCA